>CAZQHA010000617.1:0-2738 GCA_964592795.1 uncultured Planctomycetaceae bacterium
CTCGACATCGAGCGCATGTGCCAGGAGCCGTACCCCGCGCCGGCGAAGTCTCGCGGGAAGCTCGAGACCGCCGATCTCCTGCAGGATTACGCGGCCCACGTCGCGCGGTTCGCGCACCTGAAGTCGGCGGTTCCGATCGCGATCGACGCGGCGAACGGCATGGCGGGGTACACGCTTCCGGGCATCCTCGAGAGACTTCCGAACGTGAAGGCGCAGACGCTCTTCATGCAGCCGGACGGCACGTTCCCGAACCACGAAGCGAACCCGCTGAAAGAGGAGAACCTCGATCCGGTGCGCGAGCTGGTCAAGAAGTCGAAGAGCCGCCTGGGCGTCGGGTTCGACGGCGACGCCGACCGCTGCTGCTTCGTCGACGAGTCCGGCCGCACCGTCGGCAACGACCTGATGACCGCGCTGCTCGCGCGCGAGATCCTCGCGACGCATCCGGGCGTCCCGATCGTCTACGACCTGCGCTCGTCGTGGGTCGTGAAGGAAGAGATCCAGCGCGCCGGCGGCGTCCCGATCCGAGACCGCGTCGGACATTCGTTCATCAAGGCGACGATGCGCGCGAAGGGCGCGGTGTTCGGCGGCGAGCTCTCCGGCCACTTCTACTTCGCCGAGAACTACACGTGCGACTCGGGCGAGCTCGCGATGGTGTCCGCGCTCAACCTGATCTCGCGCTCGGCGCGCCCGTTCAGCGAGCTGGTCGAGGGGCTGCGCCGCTACCACAGCACGGGCGAGATCAACTTCCACGTCGCCGACAAGGACGCGGCGATCCGCGCGCTGAAGCAAAAGTACAAGGACGGCCGCCAGGACGAGCTCGACGGCATCACGGTCGAGTACGGCGACCTCGCGGACGCGCAGTGGTGGTGGTTCAACGTAAGAGCTTCGAACACCGAGCCCTTGCTCCGCTTGAATCTCGAGGCGAAGAGCCGCGAAATGTGCGACCGTCGGCGCGACGAGCTGGTCGCGCTCCTCGGGAAACCCCACGCATGAATCGGACGTCGGCCATCTACGGGCTCGTGGCGCTCCCCCTGCTCCTTGCGGGCGTTGCCGCGTGCAATGGGACGACGCGCGAATCGACCCACGCGACGACCGGCGCGCCCGCGAAGGTGGTCGGCACGGTCGTGGACGCCGCAACCGGAGAGCCGCTCTCCGGAATCAAGGTCGTCGGCCCGCACGGCACCCACTGCGTGTCGGGGTCGGGCGGCCGGTTCGAGCTGCAGGGGCTCCACGCGGGGGAGGCCGGCGAGATCTCGGCTTCCGCGTCCGACGGCCGCACGGCGAAGCTGTCGCTCCGGCCGCTCCGCGCGGACGAGCCGCTCGAGGTCGTGCTCCAGCTCGCGCGGCGCTAAAAGGGCACTGGCGCCTTCCCGGGCCGCCGGCCGATAGAGAAGGCGCCCCGGTCCCGCGATGTTCCTCCAGCTCCTCTTTTCGGTTTCGCTCGCTCTCCCGATCGCCGCGGCGGTCGTGCAGGATCCCGTCCCCGCTGCGGCGGAGGACGTGCCCGACCGCGAGACGTGGCGCGCGCTGATCGCCCGCAACAAGCGCCTCGAGTTCCCCGCGCGCTCGATCTCCGCCGCGCAAGCGCTCCTGCGGGCCGACGACACGTACGAGGAGGACCGCGCGGCGGCGTGGCTCGCGCTCGGCGCGTCGGGCGCTCTCAGCGAGCGCACGCGCATCGAGAAGGTCGCGCGCAACGGGACCGGCCTCGAGCGGCGCGCCGCGGTGCTCGCGCTGGGCGGGATGGGGCCGGGCGGCGAGGTCGTGCTGGCGGAGCTGCTGGAGGATCCGGAGATCTCGATCGCCGAGTGCGCGCTGCTCGCGCTGGCGACCTCGCGCCGCCCCACCGCGGTCGCGCGCGTCGAAGCGATCGCCCGAGACAGCACGCACGCGCTCTCGTCCGCGGCGCAGCGCCTGATCGTGTTCGCGGCCGATCCGGACGCGAGCGAGCCGTCGAGGACGGGCAAGCTGATCCTCGACTTGCGCTGGCGCGCCGCGCGCGAGTTCGGGCTCGTCGACGGACAGAAGTGGACGACCCTGATCGTGCGCGAGCTCTCGAGCAACACGCACTACGTGCGCGAGGTGATCCTGCGCGCCGCCGCGGACGTCGTCGACCCGCCGGTGAAGGACCACCTGCTCGTCGAGCTGACTTCGGGCGAGGGCACGGGACGGCTGCGCGCCGCCGTGCGCGCGATGCCGCGCGAGACGAGCAACCTCATCCACTATTCGCTCTGGACTCCGCCGGACGTGGCGAGCTGGGACGCGCTCTTGAGCGAGATCGACGAGGAGGAGCTCGAGACGCGCTGCTTCGAGCTGATCGCCCGCGCGGTCGACGTGCCCGAGGTGCGCTACAAGGCGCTCGCGCTGTCGATGCGGTCGGGGCGCGGCGACTTCACCGTGCTGCGCACGATCGAGCCCGCGCAGCTCACCGCCGAAGAGCGCGTGTGGCTGTGCGACGCCATGGCGGCGACGGGCGAGAGCGAGTGGCTGAAGGCGCTCGCGCGCTTGCGCACCGATCCCGATGCGCGCGTGCGCTGCGCGGCGCTCCTCGGCCAGTTCCGGCTGGGCCAGGAGAAGGCCAAGAGCGAGCTCGACGCGTTCCTCGAGGACACGACGCACGCCGACCGCGCGGCGCTCGTGCAGACGCTGTGCCGGTTCGCGCGCCATCCCGAGTTCGGCGTGGTCCTGGAGGACATGCTCGTCGATGCGCAAGGCGACGAGGCGGTGGACGTCGCCGC
>CAZQHA010000618.1:0-2731 GCA_964592795.1 uncultured Planctomycetaceae bacterium
TGTTGCCGCCGCCCATGCACGTGTGGCTGTCGGTCGCCTGGATGAAGTCGCCCGGATCGATGAACTGCTCGCGCGCGACCTGGTGGCAGATGCCGGGCGAGATGCCGTTCTTCGCCGAGTAGTCGCGCACGCCGGTGTGCCGTTGGAACTCGTTCTGGAGGTCGCGCAGCGTTTGGATCTCGCGCGCGAACGGCGCCATCTTCTTCACGCCGTCGGTGTAGAGGAGGTGGTCCTCGAACACCGCGAACTTCGACGGATCGGGGATCTCGTAGTCCGCGCCGTACTCGCGCGAGAGGAAGTAGTGCACCTGCGCCGTCGTGAACTCGTGGCTGTAGCCGCCGTCGACCTTGACGAGGCACAGGTCGCCGGGCTTCACGTGCACCTTCTTCCCTTCCGCGCCGACCATGTGGGCCGCGATGATCTTCTCCCCCATCGTCATCGGGCGCGGCCCGGTCGAGGGCGTCGGTACGCGGATCTTGCCCTGCGCGTACAGCTCGGCGAACGGGAAGAGGCCGCCGGCCTCGACGATCGCGCGCGTGACGGGGTCGAACTTCTTCGTGAACTCTCCGAGCGGGATCTCCTCGCCGCGCTGCAGTCGCTCGAGCTCCGCGTACCCCGCCATCAGCTGGCCGAGGTTGACGTTGTTGCGCTCGTGGATCGGCGCGAACGACGCGGCGATCACGAGGTGGATGCCCGACCACTTCTCGGCTTGCGGCGCGGTCTCGCGCGAGCTGCCCGTGCCCTTGCGCATGCCGGACACGATCACCTCGAAGTTGCCGTCCATCAGCGCGCGCTTGCCGAACACGCGGCGCCCATCGGGGTGCACGAGGCCCGCGTACGCGTCGAGCGCGAGGTCCTCGGGACGGTGGCGGAAGCACACCCACGCCGGCGTCATCACGTCGGTGTTGATGTCGTCGAGCAGGTCTTTCGGGTCGACGTCGCTCATCGACAAGTCGACCTCGCCGCGCAGCTGACGCTCGATCAGGCCCAGGTCCTTCGTCAGGAACAGGACGCGCTTGCCGCGCGTGAGCGCGACGACTCGCGTGCCGTCCTTGCGCGTGTGGATCAGCGGGTTCACGAGGCTTGCGGGTTCTCGATCAGGATCGCGATGCCCTGGCCGCCGCCGATGCACGCCGACGCGACGCCGTAGCGCAGCTTGTTGCGCCGCAGCTCGTGCATCAGCGTCAGCACGAGGCGCGTGCCCGACGCGCCGAGCGGGTGGCCGAGCGAGATCGCGCCGCCGTTGACGTTGCACTTGTCACGGTCGAGCTCGAGCTCTTTCTCGCAGCCCAAGTACTGCGCCGCGAACGCTTCGTTGATCTCGATGCGATCGATGTCGCCGATCGAGAGCTTCGCGCGCTGGAGGCACTTCTGGATCGCCGGCACGGGGCCGATGCCCATCTCGGTCGGCTCGACGCCGACGTACGCCCAGCTCTTGATGCGCGCCCACACGTCGAGGCGCTCGGCCTTCGCGCGATCGGCGGTCGTCAGCACGACCGCCGCCGCGCCGTCGACGATGCCGCTCGCGTTGCCGGCCGTCACGGTGCCGTCCTTGCCGAACGCGGGGCGCAGCTTCGCGAGCGCTTCCATCGTCGTGTCGGGCTTGATGTGGTCGTCGTGCGACACGATCTCGTCGCCCTTGCGGCCCTTGACCGTCAGCGGCTCGATCTCGGCCGCGAATCGGCCCTCGAGCACCGCTCGCGCGCCGAGCTTGTGGCTGCGCAGCGCGTACTCGTCCTGAGCCTCGCGCGGGATCGACAAGCGACGAGCGATCTTCTCGGCGGTCTGCGCCATCATCAGGCCCGCCATGGGATCGAGGAGCGCGCCGAAGAGCGTGTCCTGCAGCTTCGGCTCCGTGCCGAATCCCAGCCCTTGTCGCGCGCCGTAGAGCGCGTGCGGCGCTTGGCTCATGTTCTCCATCCCGCCGGCGAGCACGTTCGTCGCCTCGCCGAGCTGGATCATCTGCGCGCCGTTGACGACGGACTGGATGCCCGAGCCGCACAAGCGGTTCACGGTGAGCGCCGCGGCCTCTTTCGGCACGCCGGCCTTCAAGCCGACGTGGCGCGCGCCGTACAGCGCGTCGATCGAGGTCTGGAGCGCGTTGCCCATGACGACGTGCTCGATGGTCGTCGGGTCGACCTTGGCGCGCGCGAGCGCGGCCCGGGACGCGTGCGCCGCGAGCTCGATGGCGCTGACGTCCTTGAACTTGCCGAAGCCGGGCGTGCCGACGTACTCGCACATGGGGGTGCGCGCGCCGCCGACGAGGACTACCTCAATGCTCATTTCCTGACCTCCGACAAGACCTTAGTACCGACTCAATCCCGCTGAAACGTTTCGCCGATGGATCGCGTCGCGCTACGCGCGACGCTTAGCGACCTTGGAAGTTCGGCTTGCGCTTCTCGAGGAAGGCCGCCATCCCCTCGCGCATGTCCGCGGTCGTCGACGCGAGGCCGAACATGTCGGACTCGATCACTTCGCCCTCTTGCTGGCTCATGTTGATGCCGCGGCGGATCGTCTCGATTGCGAGACGTACCGCGACCGGACCCTTCGAGAGGATCGACTCGACGAGCTTGTGCGTGCCCTCGCGCAGCTCCTCGGGCGCGAACACGCGGTTCACGACGCCGACGCGGTGCGCCTCCTCGGCGCCGAACATGTCGCCGGTGAGCACCCACTCGCGCGCGACGCCGGGTCCGGCGATGCGCGCCAGGCGCTGCGTGCCGCCGTAGCCGGG
>CAZQHA010000619.1:0-2722 GCA_964592795.1 uncultured Planctomycetaceae bacterium
GGCGCGGCGCTCGCGGACACGATCTCGGCCGCGCTGGCGGCGGCGTGGGACGGCGATCCCGTGTCGGCGTTCGGCTCGGTGCTCGCGTTCACGCGCCCGCTCGATCTCGCGAGCGCGGAGTTCCTCGTGTCGGGCAATCGCTTCGTCGAAGCGGTCGTCGCTCCGAGCTTCGAGGCGGACGCGCTCGAGCTCCTGACGCAGAAGCCGAAGTGGGGGAAGAACGTGCGCTTGCTCGAGTGCGGGCCGTTCGGTCCTGGTTCACGCGATGTGCGCGACATCGAGCTCAAGAAGCTCGTCGGCGGATTCCTCCTGCAGGATCGTGATCTCGCCTCGGACTCCGAAGCGAACTGCAAGGCCGTGACGAAGCGCGCGCCGACGAACGCCGAGCTCGAGGGCCTCTTGTTCGGCAGCCGCGTTGCGAAACACGTCAAGTCGAACGCGATCGTGCTCGCGACGGGCACGCGCGTCGTCGGCGTGGGCGCCGGTCAAATGAGCCGCGTCGACGCCGTGCGCATCGCCGTCAGCAAAGCGGGGAGCAAGGCCAAGGGATCGGTGCTCGCCTCCGACGCGTTCTTCCCGTTCCCCGACGGCGTCGAGGTCGCGCTCGACGCGGGCGTGACGGCGTTCCTGGAGCCCGGGGGCTCCGTGCGAGACGAGGAAGTCATCGCGGCCTGCGACAAGCGCGGCGCGGCGATGGTGTTCACCGGCGAGCGGCACTTCCGGCACTGAGCGCCGGATCACCGCGAAGACGCGGACCCGGACGCCGATCGAGTCGCCGACGCGGCCTGCGCCTCGTAGCTCTCGGCCGCGATCGGAATGCTCCCGTACCCGACGCTGTCGAGCCACGTGTAGATCGCGTCCAGCGGCGTCACGAGGCCCATGTGCGGCACGACCGTCGGCCGCAGCGTCCCGTGCGTGTAGATCTTCGAGAACAGGCCCAGGAGCTCGTGCGTCTGCGCATCGAAAATGCCGCCGCCCGAGTTCCCGATGTACGTCGGCGCGCTGATCATCCAGTAGTGCGTGCCGTCCACCGTGTGCTGCGTGTCCGCGATCTCGCCGAACGTGGGGATCGGGTCGTTGCCGAGCGGGCAGCCGACCGCGTAGACCTGCTCGAAGGTCTGCACGAGCTCGAGCCGCGAGCGCGACGGCAGGATCGCGCCGCAGTCCATCTGCCGCGTCGTGTTGAGCTGCAGGAGCGCGATGTCGAGGCCCGCGTCGTACTTCAGGAGCTCCGCGGTCTCGGGCAGGATCCGGTGGAACGGCGTGTACACCGTGACCGGCACCGGCACGTGCGCGTTCTCGGGGCCGGATTGGATGTCGCGGATCACGTGCCAGGCCGTCAGCAGGTACGTGCGGAACTCGTCCTTGCCGGGCACCGGTTCGGAGGGCAAGAGCACGCCGCTGCCGACGGTCTCGTTGCCCATGAGCTGCACGATCGGGCCGAGCAGCTCGCGCCACATGCGGACCTTGTCACGCGAGAGGCCTTTCTCGAACTCGAGCACGTCGAGCTCGGTGGTCTGGGCCTTCTGCAGCGCGGACTGAGCCAGATGGTCGAGGTGCCTCCATTGCTCCTCGACGCCGCGGCGGAAGACCTCGATGCGCTCGTCGATCGCGCGCGGACCGATCTGGTCGCGCATGTTCTCCCACATCTCCAGCTTCGTGCGCTGGTCGGCGAGCGAGCTCGCGGCGATCGTGAGCGCGCCCTCGACGCTGCCCAGGCGCTGGTCGAGCGCGACCGAGCGCTCGTCGATGCTGCGCAGCGCCGCCAGCTCGTTCATCGAGGCGTTGATCCGCTTCTCGATCTCGTCGAGCTCGAGCTTCACGTGGTGTAGCTCGGTGGGCTCGACGCGCGGTCGCGCTTCGAGGAGGTCCAGCCGGCGATGCAGCTGGACGGAATACAGGACCCCCGCGACGACCGTCACGAGGAGGGAGATCGGAAGCCAGAGACGACGCATCGGACCGACGTGGGGCAGCCTTCTGCCAAGTTGCAAAACCTGACCAGGCTTTTCGGTCACGCCGCGACGGAAATGAAGCCGGTCCCTACAAAGGACCGTCAAAACCTCCAGTCGGGTAAAACGTTGAGAGGCCTGGGGAACTACCGGGTACCCGCAGGTTCCAGGACGCGCAAGCCCAGAATCCGGTCGCCGACCTCGAGCGCATCCAAGATTTCTAGACCTAGCTTCAATTGCCCAAATAGCGTGTAGCGCCCGTCGAGGTGCGGCGTCTCGCGGTGCGTGACGAAGATCTGGCTCCCGCCGCTGTCGGGATCGTCGTTGCGCGGCATGCCGAGCGATCCGCGGACGAATTTGCGCGGAGTGAACTCGGCGCGCAGCGAGTCGCCGCGCCAGCTCGCGCCGCCGTTGCCGTCGCCGCGCGGATCGCCGCCTTGAACGACGAAGTCGGGCACGACGCGATGGAACGTCGTGCCGTCGTAGTGACCCGCTCGCGCGTGCTCGAGGAAGTTGTGCACGTGCACCGGAGCTTCGTCGGCCAAGAGCTCGAACTCCATCGCGCCGCGGCTCGTCTCGATCACGACGCGGGGATTGCGGACGAGCTCGTGAGCGTCGCGCTCGACGATCGGGACGTCGCGGGCCGCGCGCGGAGTCGGTGGCGCGCCGCGCGGCACGGTCTCGCCGGGGAAACGCTCGGCGAGGAGCTCGCGCGCGCGCTTTCTCGTGTACGGGCTCGCATGCGAGCAGGCCCGCTTCAAGAAATCGCGCAC
>CAZQHA010000620.1:0-2717 GCA_964592795.1 uncultured Planctomycetaceae bacterium
GATCCTGCCACCCGCCGGTCGGTCGCCACAGCGAGTAGCCGATCGCGACCGCGTGGAGGAGCGCCGTGAGCGCGGTCACCGTCCAACCGGCGACCGGGCTTCCGTCGAGCGTGAGGGCCGCGCCGGCGCCGTACGCGATCGCGAACGGCACCCACGCGATCGCGCAGCGCCAGGCGCAGAGAACGCGTGATGCGAGCGCTCCACGCCGCGATCGAACGCGGATGCCGCACAGCATCAGCGTCATTCCACCGTCGAAGAGGAACGCCGAGACGGTCCCGCACAAGCCCCACAGGACCACGATCGCGGTCGGCATGACGACGAGCAGTCTGCGTGTCCACTCGCGTGTGGACGCCTCGGCTTCGCTCGCGGGTCGATCGCGGTCGGCGAGCTCGCGAGCCCACGCGACTTCGGCCTCGCTCGGCCTCGGATGGCGAGTGGCAGCATCGAGCACGGTCTGCCTCAGCTCGGAATCGATGCCCTTCTGGAGCGATGCTTGACCGAACGGGTCGGACACGAAATCTCCGATCAAGATCTCCCGCGCCCTGATCTCATCCTCGGCGAGCACCGGGCCGGACGACGAATCGGCGTCCGCGATGGACTGAGCGTTCAGCTCCTTCACGTACGCTCCGACGCGGACCATGTCCACGCCGAGCGGGAGCACCCAGATCGCGGCGATCAGCGCGATGATGGCGAACAGTGCGGGAACCACGCCCCCGACGATCATCTGCGCCGCGCGCATGCCGCGTGTGACGATCGACGGTCGCTCGCCAAGCGCCGAGATCTCGCGTCGCGCCTCATCCAAGCTGCCGAATGGCTCCCTCCGTCCGAGCAAGCGCGCGACGACGGGCTCCGCGTGCGCTGGCAGATCGGACGGGAGCTCGGTCGCGCCCGCGTCGCTCGACAACAGCACCTGCCGCGCGGATTCCGTGAGGAGCTCGAGCCCGCCCGTCGACTTCGACGGCGCGCCGATCGAGAAGTCGAGCAACCGCGGCCGCCACGATCGGTCGATCCAGACCTGCGCGACGGAGAAGCCTGCCGAATCCACGCCGCGTGCCGATGTCGCGAGCTCTTCGGCGAGCGCCGCGAGGAATCGCTGAGCGGTGGGCCACGACATGCGCGCCCCACCCTGCGTCGAATGCCGGAGACTCGTGCCGCCCGGCGATTCGAAAACCTCGTAGTGCACCCCGTCCGAGTCCAGGCTGTCGAGCCACCGCAACCGACCTCCCCGCGCCAGCGCGCGGCGCGCTTCGTTCGCCCCACCGCCCGCGGTGCTCCGCGCGTGCATCCACACGGATCGATCGAGCTGCGCATCGCGCGCCGCGAGCACGACGCCGTCCGCCGACGCGCCGATCCTGCCGCGGATCTCGTACGCGCCGACGGTCGGAGGCATGCCGACCGCGGGCTCCAGCGCCGCGCTCGGCGGGGGCGCGGTCTGTCGCGCGGAGCCGAACGGCGAGCGCTTCTGGATCACGCGCATGCCGCTCCAGCGATCGTGCAGCGCCGTGTAGCCGTTCGACTTCCGCATCGTCGAGACGAGACCGAGCGCGACGCCGATCGTCGCGACGGCCGTCGCGGCGCTGAACGCGGTCGCTCCGAGCTCGAGCCACATCCCCACGCTTTGCACGATGACCCCGGGCGCGAAGAAGATCGCCGATCGCAACGCCGCGCGGCCGAACGCGGGCTGTAGCGTGCTGGCCGCCACGATGCGCTGACCCATGAGCCAACGGCCCGGGCCAGCGCCGAACCAACCCTCGAACAGCGTCGACAAGACCCACGCCACGCTCGAGAGGGCCGCGGCGTTCGCGATCGAGCGCAGCATGTACGGCCGTTCCGGGTGCGTCTCGGCGATGTCGAATCCCACCGACGTCGCCGCCAGCGCGATGCCGGTCGAGACGAGGTTCCACGCCAGCTGGTCGATCCCGTATCCGACGAAGCGCCGGATCGGACCCGCGGGCGCGGCGTCCGTGTGCGCGAACGGCTGCAGCGCCTCGCGGAAGCTCGCGTGGTCTTGGAAGCGACGCTTGGGATCGCGCTCCATGGAACGGAGCAGGATGCGCTCCAGCTCGCGCGGGATGTCCGGTCTCAGCATGCGCGGAGACGGCGGGTCCTCGGAGAGGATGCGAGCCAGCACGTCGCCGATGTTCGAGCCCGAGTGAGGCGCGCGTCCCGTGAGCATCGCGTAGAGCGTCGCGCCGCACGAGTACAGGTCGCTGCGCAAGTCGACCTCTCGACCGCGGATCTGCTCGGGCGACGAGTACAGCGGTGATCCGAGGAACGCCCCCGATTGCGTGAGCTGGATGTCGCCCTCGAGCGTGCGCGAGAGGCCGAAGTCCCCGACCTTCGCGTGGCCATCCGCGGTCGTGAAGCAATTCGACGGCTTCACGTCGCGGTGCACGATTCCGCGCTCGTGCGCGGCCTCGAGCCCGGTGAGGATCTCGAGCGTCCAGCGCACGGCCGTCTGGATCGGAATCGCTTCCTTCGACGCCAGCTTCTGATCGAGAGTCTGTCCCGGGCACAGCTCCATCGCGATCGCGGGCGCCCCTTCCACCTCGTGCGCGCCGTACACGAACACGCAGTGGTGATCGGAAATCGCCGCTGCGAGCCGTGCTTCGCGCCGGAAGCGCTCGAACGCCTCGTCGGAGACGCGCAGGTCGGCGGCCAGCACCTTGAGCGCGACCGTGCGGCCCGACGAGAGCTCGCGCGCCTCGTACACGACG
>CAZQHA010000621.1:0-2702 GCA_964592795.1 uncultured Planctomycetaceae bacterium
GCGATGCGCTCCCGGCGCTCGATGAAATGGATCGACTGCACGGTCCGGACGGTCGTCGCGCGCGGCGAGCCGCTGTTCCCGAACGCGCGGAAGTCGTGCTCGCCGACGAGCCTTCGCGCGGCTTCGCGCATGGCGCCCCGGTCGAGCGCATAGGGCGTCCAATGGCAGTGCTCGCGCCCGAACGGCGGACGCACGTCGCTCGTGGCGGTGAGGTAGAGATAGCGCTTCGAGTGCGCGTCGAAGCGCGCGTGGAAGTCGTCGCGGCAGGTCTCCGCCTTGAGGACCGCGACGCTCTCGGGCAGGTGCGCATTGAGCGCGAGCCCCAAGCGCTCGTCGGGGATTCTGGACTCGACATGGAAGTGGGCGATCTGCGCCAGCGCGTGCACGCCCGTGTCCGTGCGGCCGGCGCCGTGGACGACCACCGTCTCCCCCGTCAGCGCGAGCAACGCCTCCTCCAGCGACTGCTGCACGGACTGGAAGCCGTCCTGGCGCTGCCACCCGAAGAAACGGGACCCGTCGTAGGCGACGGCGATCCGCACATTGCGCATGGCGTGAAAGCGTAGCGCCCGCCCGCGTCAGCGCGGCTTCGCGCGGATCGGTCGCCGCCCCGCGAGCGCGTCCTCGAGGATGCCGCGGTGCAAGTACTCGATCGCCGCGCCCGCCGGCAGCCCGCGCGCGAGCCGCGTCACGACGAGACCGCCGGCGCCGGCCGATTCGAGCGCTTCGAGCACGAGGAGCGCCGTCGCCTCGCCTTCCGCATCGGGGTCCGTCCCCAGGATCACCTCGCGGAGGCCGCCGCGTCGGACGCGATCGACGAGTCGCGCGATCGAGAGGTGCGACGCTTCGGTGCCGTCGGCGGGGTTGAGCGCCCCCATCAACACGTGATAGAGCCCGCGGTAGACGCCGGAGCGCTCGAGCGCTTCGACGTGACGCGGCTCCTCGACCACGCACACGATCGTGCGATCGCGCTTCTCGTCGGCGCAGATCGCGCACGGATCGGACTCGGCCGCGTTGCAGCACTGCGAGCACCGGCGCGTGCCCTCGATCGCCCGATCGATCGCGCGCGCCAGACCTCGCGCCGCCGGATCACGAAGCACGTGGAACGCCAGGCGCTCCGCGCTGCGACGTCCGATGCCTGGGAAGCGCTCGAAGGCCTGGATCAGCTCCTCGAGCGGCTCGGGATACGCCACGTTGCGCCGACCTCAGAGAAGCCCCGGCAGGTTGAGCCCGCCGGTGAGCCGCGCGAGCCGCTCCTCGCGGAGGGCCTGCGCCTTGTCGATGCCGTCGCGAACCGCGGCGAGGACCAGCGCCTCGATCGCGCTCGCGTCCTTGGCCTCGAGCGTGTCGGGACGGATGGTGAGCCGCTGCAGCTGCCCGTCGCCGTTCACCTCGCAGCGTACGGCGCCGCCGCCCGAGAGGCCTTCGACCTTCGCCGAGCGGAGCTCCTCGCGCGCGCGGTCGAGCTCGCGCTGCATCTGCTGGGCTTGCTTCAGCAGGTTGCCCATGTCGCCGAAGGCGCCACTCATGCATCGTCCTCGATGCGCCCGCCGAACATGTCGTTCACTTGCATGGTGAACGTGTCCGGCGCGACGCGTTGCGCCGGCCCCGCTTCCTCGAGCACGAGCTCGGTCGGCTGGCCGGCTACTTTGGTGAACACGCTCGCGGCGGCCTTCGCGTTGCGCGGCTCCGCGATGAGCGAGCGTTCATCGGGGCGCAGGTTCGAGACGCGCACCAGCGCTCGCCCGCGTGCGTGCTCGACGAGGCGAGCGCGAGCGCGCAAGACGTCGGCGAGCGACGACATCGACGCGCCCTGCAGGGCGTCGAGGAACCGGCTCCAGAGCTCGAGCGGGTTCGCGGGCGCGGGTGCTGCCGCCGGTGCCGTGCTGGTGCGCGCCGGCGCCGCCGGAGCGCGCGGCCGCGCGGGCTGGATCTCGTCCTTCGCGGCGGCCGCGCGCGGGCGCGTGGATTCGTCCGGCGGCGAGACGGTCGGCTGCGCGGCTCCGAGGCGCTCGGCGAGCGCGGACAGCCGGCCCTCGATCTCCGCGAGCGCGACGCCGTTCTCCGGCCGGCACAGATCGAGGAGCGTCGCCTCGAGCACGAGTCGCGCGTGGATCGGCAGCGATCGAATGCGCTCGCGCGCCGCCAGGCACTCCTCCAGCCAGATCTGCAAGCGCTCGATGCCTACGCGCTCCGCGCGCGCCGCCCAGCGCTCGCGCGCGTTCTCGTCGGCTTGGAGCACGGCGGTGTCCTTCCCGCACACGGCGACCACGAGCACGCCGCGCACGATCTCGAGCAGGCTGTCGCACAGCTCCGTCTCTCCGACGTCGACCTTGGCGAGCGCGGCGAGAACCGCCGGTGCGTCCCCTGTCTCGACTCCGTCGAGCACCGCTTCGATCGCCGCGGCGCCGCCGTCGCCGCACGCGCGCTCGAGATCGGCGAGCTGGGGCTCGTCGCCCGCCATCGAAAGGAGCTGGTCCGCGAGCGAGAGCGCGTCCCGCATGCCGCCGCGCGCGCGGCGGGCGATCTCGTCGACGACCCCCGGCCCGGCTCGAATCCCTTCCTTGGCGAAGACTTCGCTCACCCTCTCCGCGATCGTCCGCTCGGGGAGCGACACGAGCTTCACCAATTGACAGCGCGAGAGCACGGTCGGAAGCACCTTGTTGGGCTCCGTGGTCGCGAACAGGAACTTGACGTGCGGCGGA
>CAZQHA010000622.1:0-2693 GCA_964592795.1 uncultured Planctomycetaceae bacterium
GCGCGTGACGAGCTCGCGGCATTCGTTCGCCGGCGGGTTCGCGAACGCCTCCGCGCGCTCGACGTCGGCCGGGCCGAGCTCGTGGCGCACCTCGATCGCGAGGTTGCGGTTGGCCTCGAACTGCCGGCGCAGCTCCGCGAGCTGAGCCTGCGTGCCGGCCGGAATCTCGCGCGATCCGGGAGTGAAGTCGATCTCGTAGAGCGCGCGCGGACCACGCGGCTCGTTCTCCTCGGTCTGCACGAACGTCCCGAGCACGCGCAATGGCGCGCCGGCGAGCGCGACGGCGAGCACTTGTGCGATCGCCTGCGTCGCGGCGAGCGTCAGCTCGCCCTTCGAGACCTGGCCGCTCTCGATCGCGAAGCCGGTCGAGATCCGGTGCTCGCCCGCCGGATTGCGCAGGAGGAACAGCGCCGCGTCCAGGGCCACCGGCAGCGACAGCGTCGACTCGAGCGGGCCGCCCGGCGGCTCCTCGATCGAGAGATCGCTGAACACGAGCGCCGTCCGCACCGTCGCGTCCGAGTCGCCGCGCAATTTCGCATCGACGCGCAGATCGAGCGAGCCGCCGTCGATCGCGACGTCGGAGTCGCCCGCGAACGGCTCGAGCACGGGCTTCAGCGCGAGACCCGAGAGCGCGAGCCGCATCCAACCCGACGTCCGCGGACGCGCAGCGACGGCGCCGGACACGACGAGCTCCTCGAAGACGGGCGCGGCCGGTTCGGCCGCGGAGCTCGACGCCTCGATCGGCACGGCGAGCTCGGGCGGCGCGCCCGTGACGACCGCGTGGAATCGCACCGGCTTCGGCGAACGCGTCGAGAATCCGCTGACCTCGACGTCGAGACCTCCGAGCGCGTGCACGACCGGCGGCGAGTGCGTGTCGTCGCGCATACGGGCCGACACGCCGGTGACGAGCAAACGGTCGACGCGCACCTCGCTCTCGTCGTCCGAGTCGGGCGCGGCGACATCGGGCTCGCGCGATCGCGTTGCGGCGTGCTCGGGCGCGGGCGCCGTCACGTTCATCGCGAGCCCGCCGATCGCGAGCTCCGTTCCGTCCCACCGCGCGATGCCGCGCGGCCGCTCGACGTCGACGAGCTTCACGTGCACGAGGCCCCGCTCGACGTCGACGCGCTCGACCTCCGCCGCGATCGTGTCGATCCCGGCGATCACGACGCCGCCGGGTGCATCGCGGAACGCGAGGCTCTCGAGCTTCGCTTCGGCTCCGAACGGCTGGCGGAGCCACGAGTCCGCGCGTCCCGTGCGGCGCACGTCGAGTGTGACGTCGAGCCGTCCCTCGAGCGTTCCGGACTCGACGTCGCCGCGCACCCGATCCGCGAGAGCGGGCGCGAGCTCGACGAGGCCCTGCGTGCGAACGCCGCTCGCCGCGAGCTCGAGCGTGAGGTTGGGCTCGTCGGTGAACGGCTGAAGGGATCCACCGACGCGCCACGCATCGACGAGCCCGGCGACCGATCCGTCGAGGGTCCAGACGATCGGCGTCGTCGCAGACGGAGCGTCGTCGTACACGACGCACGGCGCGTCGACGCGCAAGCCGATCCGGCCCGCGAGCGCTCGCGCGCCGGCTCCGCGACGCGCGTCGCCGTGCGCAAAGCGCTCGAGATCGATCGCGATGGGACCGGCAAGCTCGATGCGCGAGAACGGCACCACGCGAGGATCCTCGGCCTTCTCTCCGGCGGCGCCCGGCTGCACGGGATCCGTGGTCGGCTCGAACCGCAGTCCGAACGCGTGGAGCACGCCGCGATCGTCCTGGTCCGCCGCGATCGACGCACCCTCGATCGCGATCGGCCCGATCGCGATGTGCTTCGCCGGCCAATCGAAGCGCGGCACGTCGGCGCTCGCGCGGCGACAGGTGAGCCAGGCCTCTCCGTCGCCGTCGCGCAGCTCGAGGTCCGAGGCGAGGACGCGCGCTCGCAGCGCTCCGCGATCGAGCGACGCGAGCTCCGCTTCCAAACGCCCCGACACACGCCCGTCGGCGCAATCGATGGCGACGCCCGCCGGCAGCATGCGCGCCGCCGGCCCGGCGCGGATGCCGCGCGCGTCGATCGACACCTCGGCGCGCGATCCCTCGCGGCCCATCTGCACGGCGCCGGTGAGCGCGAGCGACTCGACCGTGTCCGGCACGCGAGCGCGCGCGGAGAACCGGCACCGATTCCCGGTGGTGCCGAGGTCCTTCACGCTCGCGTCGAGGAAGAGCTCGGTCTCGATCGCCGGCTCGAAGGTCGCGTCCCTCCACGCGAGGTGCGCGCGCTCGACCTCGATCGACGCGACGGCGACGCGCGGCGGCGCGGCGGTCGCCTCGGGCTCGGCCGGCGGAGCGCTCCGCGCGGGCGGCGCGGCATCGCGCGCGAGTCGTTCGATCCGCGCGAACGGCTCGACGATCGCGATCCGTCCGATCGACACGTCCGCGCCGCTCGCGGTCACGTCGTCGACGCGCAGCGACGGCAATCGAACGAGGTCGAGGCCGCCGTCGGAGATGCGGCCGCCCTCGATCTCCAACGCGCCGCGCCAGCCGTTCTCGCGCCGGACGTTGCCGCGGACGCGCACGGTCGCCTCGCCGCGCTCCAGCGGGCGCGCGATGCCGATCGGCGCGAGCAGCGGGCCCACGAGACCCTTCGCGGTGAGCGCGATGTCGGCGTCGAGATCGAGCTTGCCGAGTTTCGTCGCGATCGTGCCGGAGAGCT
>CAZQHA010000623.1:0-2684 GCA_964592795.1 uncultured Planctomycetaceae bacterium
ATCCCGCAGCTCTTTCGCGGCCTGCACCACCAGGCGATCGTGTTCGGCGCGATCCAGGGGCCGGACGGGAAGGACGGCAGCGTGCACGCGTTCCCGTTCGACGTTCCGGCGGACGTCGAGGTGCGCGGTTGGAAGGTCGGCTACTTGAAGGCCGCGTTCGACCAGAGTCCCGCCGACCAACACGTCTTGAAGGAGCTCGAGACGCTCGGCGTCGAGCTCGTCCCGATCGAGCTGCCGAGCGCGTTCGCCGCGAGCGACCTGCTCACGATCCTGACGTCCGAGGCGGCGGCCGCGTTCGACGAGTTCACGCGCACGGGCGCGGACGACCAGATGGTGTGGCAGGCCGAGGAGGCCTGGCCGAACACGTTCCGCGCGACGCGCCTCGTGCCGGCGGTCGAGTACATCCGCGCCAATCGCCTGCGCACGCAGCTCATGCAGTCGATGGCGAGCGTGATGAAGACCGTCGACCTGTACGTCCATCCGAGCTTCGGCGGCAAGAGCCTCACGATCACGAACTTGACCGGACATCCCACCGTCGTCGCGCCGTCGGGCTTCCGCGAGGACGGAACGCCGACGAGCATCAGCTTCACCGGCCAACTGTTCCAAGAAGGTGAACTGCTCGCGCTGGCGCACGCGTGGCAGATCGCGAGCGGCTATCATCTGCGCCACCCGCGCTTCTGATGGAGCTCCGACGATGGTTCGAACGACGACTTGGATCCTGATCGCGATGACGGCGAGCTGCAGCACCACGGGCTCGGGCACCACGGACGACGTGCGCATCGCTTACCCCGACGCGCCGCGCGGGAGCGTCGTCGACGACTACCACGGGACGAAGATCGCGGACCCCTACCGTTGGCTCGAGGATCCGGATGCGCCCGAGACGCGCGTGTGGATCGACGCGCAGAACGAGCTCACGCGGCGCTACATCGACGCGGCGCCGATGCGTCAGGCGATCGAGACGCGCCTCACGGCGCTCTGGAACTACGAGCGCTTCGGCGTCCCGGTGCGCGAGGGCGGCCGCTACTTCTACACGAAGAACGACGGGCTGCAGAACCAAGCCGTCCTCTACACGAGCGAGACCGTCGACGGCGAGGCGCGCGTGCTCCTCGATCCGAACACGCTCGCGGCGGACGGGACGGTGGCGCTCATGGCGTACCGTCCGACGTACGACGGGCGCTACCTCGCGTACGCGCTGTCGGAAGCGGGCTCCGACTGGCAGACGATCCGCGTCCGCGACGTCGCGACCGGGAAGGACCTCTCCGACGTGGTCGAGTTCGTCAAGTTCTCGGGGCTCTCCTGGACGCGCGACGGGTCCGGCTTCTTCTACAGCACGTACCCCGATCACGACAAAAGCGGCAAGACGGCGCTGAAGAACCACCGGCTCAAGTTCCACGAGATCGGCACGCCGTCGTCGGCGGATCGGCTCGTGTACGCGGATGCGAACCATCCCGACTGGGGCTTCGGCGGAACGGTCACGCACGACGGCGAGCTGCTCGTGATCGTGATCTGGCAGGGCACCGAGCCGAAGAACCGCGTCTACGTCCAAAGTCTCCTCGCGAAGGACGCGCCGGTCGTCAAGCTGCTCGACGACTTCGACGCCGAGTACGACTTCGTCGGCAAGGAAGGCTCGCGGCTCTTCTTCAAGACGGACCTCGACGCGCCGCGCGGGCGCGTGATCGCCGTCGATCTCGCGGACAGCGCGCGCGAGCGCTGGCGCGAGATCATCCCGCAAGCGAAGGACACGATCGAATCGGTGCGCTTCGCCGGCGGTCACCTGATCACGACGTACCTGACCGACGCGTACAACACGCTGAGCGTCCACGACACGAGCGGGAAGCTCGTCAACAGCCCCGAGCTCCCCGGCCTGGGCTCCGTTTCGCCGCTCGAAGGCGAGCCCGACGAGGACGAGGCCTTCTTCTGGTTCTCGGGCTTCTTCCAACCCGCCGGGATCTGGCGCTACACGGTGTCGAAGCGCGAGCTCGCGTGCGTGCGCAATCCCAAGGTCGACTTCGATCCCAGCCAGTACGAGACGAAGCAGATCTTCTACGCGAGCCAGGACGGCACGCGGGTGCCGATGTTCCTCTCGCACAAGAAGGGCCTCGAGCTCTCCGCGAGCACTCCCTGTCTCCTCTACGGCTACGGCGGATTCAACGTCCCGATGAAGCCGGCCTTCTCGGTCTCGAACCTCGTGTGGATGGAGATGGGCGGCGTCTTCGCGGTGCCGTGCCTGCGCGGCGGCGGCGAGTACGGCCGCGAATGGCACGAGGCCGGCACGAAGGAACGCAAGCAGAACGTCTTCGACGACTTCATCGCCGCGGCGGAGTGGCTGATCGCGAACGGCTACACGTCGTCGCGCTCTCTCGCGATCCGCGGGGGCAGCAACGGCGGACTGCTCGTCGGCGCGTGCATGACGCAGCGTCCGGAGCTCTTCGGCGCCGCGCTCCCGGCGGTGGGCGTGCTCGACATGCTGCGCTACCACCGGTTCACGATCGGCTGGGGCTGGGCGTCCGATTACGGAACGTCGGACGATCCGGACGCGCTGCGCTATCTGCTGGCGTACTCGCCGCTGCACAATTTGAAGCCCGGCTCCGCGTATCCGCCGACCTTGATCACGACCGGCGATCACGACGATCGCGTGGTGCCGGCTCACAGCTACAAGTTCGCCGCCGCGCTGCAGTGGGCGC
>CAZQHA010000624.1:0-2684 GCA_964592795.1 uncultured Planctomycetaceae bacterium
ACGGTACCAACCGTTGGAAATCGGGTTCACGGAAACGGACGCGTGCGGCTCGCGAGACATAAATTCTCGCGAGCCTCACGCGTCCGTTTCCGAGAACCCGATCGACGTCCCGCGCGAACTCCGCGCTGATCGCGACGCCGAACTCTCCTCCCGCGCGCACGCGCCGCGTGCGCCCGTCGCCGCCGGAGACCTGCAGGTAGAGCGGCCGGCTGCCGCGGTGTCGCTGGACGATCTCCTGCAGCGCCGGCAAGAAGACCGCGTCGTCCTGCGAGAGGTGCACGACGATGCCGCCTTCGAAGCGCGCGATCGCCTCGTCGACGGAGAGGATCTGCTCGAGCATCAGCGCCGGTTCGTCGCTCTCCTCCAGCTTGCCGCGGCACACCACGACGTTGCCGTCCTCGATGCGCTCGCGGTTCTCGTCGAACGTGCGCGGGAAGCACGTGACGTCGACGCTGCCGCGCAGGTCCTCGAGCCGGAAGCGCGCCATCTTGCGTCCGGCGTATCGGCCGGTCTTCACGATGCTCTCGCGCTTTTGCAGGATGAGTCCCGCGATCGTCACCTCGCTGCCGCCGGGGAGCGAGGAGAGCTCGTCCATGCGCGCCGAGGAGATCAGCGTGAGCAAGCCCGCGCGCTCTTCGAGCGGATGGCCCGACAGGTAGAAGCCCAGCGTCTCGAACTCCGCGCGCAGGGTCTCCGCTTTGTCCCAAGCGCGCGCGTCGTCGATCCCGTCGCTCGGCTGGGCTGCGTCGCTCGCGCCGTCGCCTCCGCCCGCGTCGAACAGGCCCTTCTGACCCGCGCGACGATCCGCGGCGCGGCGTGAGCCGTCGGAGAGCGCGCCGTCGAGCGCGGCGAACACGGCGCCCCGGTTGTGGCCGCCGCCGTCGAAGCTGCCGGCCTTGATCAGCGCCTCGAAGTTGCCGCGTCCGACCTCGGCCGGGTCGAGCTCGGTGCACAGCGCGTGCAGCGTCATCGATGCGCCACGCGCGCGCAGGCGCTCGCGCGCCGCGATCAGCGAGGCCACCGCCTTCTCGCCCGTGCCCTTGATCGCGCCGAACCCGAATCGGATGCCGCCGTCCTCGGGCTCGAACTCCCACCGCGAGCGCGCGATGTCGGGCGGGCGCAGCGCGACTCCCGCTTTCCGCGCGTCGTCGACGAACTCCTTCACCTTGTCCGAGTCGCTCATCTCGCACGAGAGGTTCGCCGCGATGAAGGCGCTGCGGTGGTTCGCCTTCAAGTATGCGGTCTGGTACGTGAGGATCGCGTAGGCGGTCGAGTGCGACTTGTTGAAGCCGTATCCGCCGAATTTGACGATGTTGTCCCAGATCTCGCGCGCGGTGGCGTCCGCGCACCCGTTCTTCACGGCGCCCGCGACGAACTGCTCGGCGTACTTCTGCATGATCTCGGGCTTCTTCTTGCCCATCGCCTTGCGCAGGTTGTCGGCTTCGTTGAGCGAGAAGTTCGCGAGCAGGTTCGAGATCAGCATCACCTGCTCCTGGTAGACGATGCAGCCGTACGTCTCGCGCAGCACCGACTCGACGCTCTGGTGGGGGAAGCGGATCGGCTCGAGGCCGTGCTTGCGCTGGATGAACATCTCCACCATGCCGGACTCGAGAGGACCGGGGCGGTACAGCGCGAGCACGGCGATCAGGTCCTCGAAGCAGTCGGGTTTCAGCCGCGCGAGGAGCTTCCGCATGCCGTCGGACTCGAGCTGGAAGACGCCCAGCGTGTCGCCGGCCATCAGGAGCGAGTACGTCCGCGGGTCGCCGGGCGGCAGATCGTCGAGGTTCGGCGCGGTGCCGCCCTCTTTTTCGATGTTGCGCAGCGCGCGCTCGAGGATCGTCAGCGTGCGCAGCCCCAGGTAGTCCATCTTGAGGAGTCCGAGCTCCTCGAGCTGCGTCGCGGGCCACTGCGTGCAGATGTCGTCGCCGTTCTTCGCGAGCGGCACGTACTCGACGATCGGCTTGTCGGCGATGACGACGCCCGCCGCGTGCGTCGAGATGTGGCGCGCGAGACCCTCGAGCGGAACCGAGAGCGCGAAGAGCTCGGCCAGGTCGGGCCGCGTCTCGCGGATCTCCTTGAGGTCGGCGTCCTTTTCGAGCGCTTCCGCGAGCGTCGGCGCTCCCGGGCCGCTCGGGATCTTCTTCGCGATCCGATCGATGTCCTTGAGCGGCAGGTCGAGCGCGCGCGCCACGTCGCGGACGACCGTGCGCGACGCCATCGTCCCGAACGTCACGATCTGCGCGACGTTCTCGACGCCGTAGCGCTTGCGCGTGTACTCGAGCACGCGCTCGCGGCCTTCCTTGCAGAAGTCGATGTCGATGTCGGGCATCGACACGCGCGCGCTGTTCAGGAAGCGCTCGAAGAGGAGGTTGTAGCGCAGCGGGTCGACCTTGGTGATCCCGAGCAGGTACGCGACGATCGATCCCGCGGCCGACCCGCGGCCGGGCCCGACCGGGATGCCGTGATCGCGCGCCCAGCGGATCAGGTCCCACACGATCAGGAAGTACGACTCGAAGCCCATCTGGCGGATGACGCGCTTCTCGTGCTCGATGCGCTCGCGCGCCTTCGCGACGCCCGCGGGATCGGCGCCATAGAGGCGCAGCAGGCCTTCCTCGCACAAACGGTCGAGCAACGCGGTCGGCGTCTCGCTCGTCCCGGTGTGGAACAGCGGCACGTGGTACTTG
>CAZQHA010000625.1:0-2683 GCA_964592795.1 uncultured Planctomycetaceae bacterium
AGCTCGCGCGCGAAGTTCTCGTTCGGGTGCCCCTTCCGGTTCACCTGATTGTCGAGGTACCGCAGCATCGCGGGATCGGCGGTGATGCCGCGCAGGAGCTTCGCGTAGCTGCCGAGCGCGTGGTCGCGCATGAGCTGGTTCTGCTTGAGCGTCTCGTACGAGCGGTGGCCGGGCTCGATCGCGGTCGCGAAGAACCCGTGCCAGAAGAGCACCATGCGCTCGAGCAGCGGCGTGCGACCGCCCATCATGCGGTCGTACCACCACGCGGTGTAGTCGACGAGCTGCTTGCGGTCGCGCTCGCGGAGCGCCTTGTCCTCGGCCTCGCGCTCTTCCGGCGACATCTCCATCTTCTCGCGGCGCTCGAGCCAGTCGATGCGCTCGACGAAGAACGGCTCGATCGTTTCGTCGACGTTCAGCAGTCGATCGATGAGCGCATCGCGTCCGATCGCGAGCCCTTCCTCGATCTCTTCGCGGCGTGCGCCGAACGCGGCGCGGTTGAGCAGGTGCTCGACGGCGCGAGCATCCCACGGCGCGGCGCGCGCCCCGTCGGCGGCCGGCCGCGTTTCACCTGTCGCCGCGACCGCCGGGCCCACGAGCGCGAGCGCGGCGAGACCCATCGAAACCCACGTCGTTTTTTTCTTCGTCATGGCCTTCTCGATCGACTTGCTCGACATCCCGCCGGCGCCTCTTGAGACAACCCCGAGCTCGACTGAACCCACTCCGTCCGGACAGGTTCTGCGCGTCGGCCCCGTGGCGTGCGTCCTCCACGGATCCTTACGATGAGCCGCGGACGGCGCGTCGATTCTAACCCTGCGCCGCGCAGGCCTCGCCGCACCCTTGACCGCTCCCTCCCACACGAACCCGGCCCTCGGGAGCGGTCCGCGGCCCGCCGATGGCTCCCGCCGCGAGCCGCCGGTCAACCTGCGCGCGTTTCTCGATCTGCTCCGGCGCGAGCGCGAGCTCGTCGAGGTCGAGGCCGAGGTCGATCCGCGGCTCGAGGTCGCCGAGATCCATCGTCGCGTGATCGCGGCGGGCGGTCCGGCGCTCCTCTTCCGCCATGTGAAAGGCTCGCCCTTTCCGCTCACGACGAACCTGTTCGGCACGAGACGGCGCATCGAGCTCGCGTTCGGACCGCGCCCCGAGGAAGTCGTGCGCGAGGTCGCGCGCCTGCCGCACGAGCTCCTCCCGCCGACGCTCGGCAAGATCTGGGCGAAGCGCGGGCTCTTCGGCACGCTCGCGCGAGTGGGAACGAAGCGCGGCTCGCAGGGGCCGGTCGGCGAGGTGCGCGTCGCGCCGGTGCGTTTGACGCAACTGCCCGCCCTGCAGACTTGGCCGCGCGACGGCGGGCCGTTCATCACGTTGCCGCTCGTGTACACCGAGCATCCGTCGACACGCGTGTCGAACCTCGGCGTGTACCGCGTGCAGATCTACGACGAGTCGCACTGCGGCGTGCACATGCAGATCGGCAAGGGCGGAGGGTTCCACTTGGCGGCTGCCGAAGCAAACCACGCCGCGCTCCCGGTCAACATCTTCGTCGGCGGTCCACCGGCGCTGATGCTCGCCGCGATCGCGCCGCTGCCCGAGAACGTGCCGGAGCTCCTGCTCGCGAGCCTCGCGCTCGGACGCAAGCTCGCGCTCTCGGACAACCCGGGCGGTCCGCTGCCGCTCGTCGCGGAAGCCGAGTTCGCGCTCGTCGGCGAGATCGCGCCGCACGCGCGCCGTCCCGAGGGACCGTTCGGCGATCACTACGGCTACTACTCCGAGGTGCACGACTATCCGCTGATGCGATGCACGGCGATGACGCACCGCCGCGACCCGATCTTCCCGGCGACGGTCGTCGGCAAGCCGCGGCAAGAGGACTTCTTCCTCGGCGACTACTTGCAGGAGCTGCTCTCGCCGCTCTTCCCGGTCGTGATGCCCGGCGTGCGCGACCTGTGGAGCTACGGCGAGACGGGATACCACTCGCTCTCGGCCGCGGTCGTGCACGAGCGCTACAAGCGCGAGGCGATGGCGAGCGCGTTCCGCATCCTCGGCGAGGGGCAGCTGTCGCTGACGAAGATGCTCCTGCTGACGAATCAGCCCGTCGACCTGCACGACTTCAAGGCCGTGCTGACGCACGTCCTCGAGCGCGCGGACTTCCGCACCGACCTCTTCCTGATCGCGAACCTGTCGATGGATTCGCTCGACTACGCCGGCCCGAGGATCAACGAGGGCGGCAAGGGCGTGCTGCTCGGGATCGGCGAGCCGCGCCGCAAGCTGCCGCGCGAGTTCTCCGGTCAGCCGGGCTCGCTCGTGCGCAAGGTCGTCGTTTTCTCACCGGGTTGTCTCGTGATCGAAGGTCCGAGCCACAAGTCGGATCCTGACGCCGCGACGCGCATCGCGGCCGATCCGGCGTTCGCCGACTGGCCGCTGCTCGTGGTGAGCGACGACGCCGATCGCCACGCGAAGAGCGCGATCAACTTCCTGTGGGCGACGTTCACGCGCTTCAACCCATCGTCGGACGTGCACGCCGCGAAGGTCGAGCTCGTCGGCACACACGTCGCCTTCACGGCGCCGATCGCGATCGACGCGCGGATGAAGCCGAGCTACCCCGAGGAGCTCTTCTGCGACGACGCGACCGCGCGTCTCGTCGACAGGCGCTGGAACGAGTACTTCGGAGGCCAGGTCGAGATGGGCGATTCGG
>CAZQHA010000626.1:0-2680 GCA_964592795.1 uncultured Planctomycetaceae bacterium
GTTGCCGTTGCGGATCGTGAACCCGTCGAGCACGACGGCGCCGGCGACCGCGGACGCGGGCCCGGAGATCTTCACGACGTGATCGACGTTGTCCGAGTCGTCGTTGGGCACGCCGATGTCGCCGTCGAGGATCGTCGAGCGGAAGAGGCCGGCGCGCTCGCCCACGGTCTGCTCGAAGCCGGCGAACCCGCCGTACACCTTGAGGTCGTTCTTGATCCAGAACGTGGCCGAGCGCGGATCGCCGGTGACCGTGCGCTGCGCGGGCTTGTAGTTCCCGGCGGCGACGAAGACTTGCGCACCGCTGGGCGCGCGCATCAGGCCGACGGTGAGCGACGAGTACGCGGTCGCCCACGACTGGCCGTCACCGCCCGGAGGTGCGAACGCGTTGACGTACACGCGCCCGCTGCTCGTTTGGAATGCGCTCGATGTCGTAGCCGTGAAACACAAGAAGAGCGGGATTAGCGCAGACGTGCGCGGTAGAGGCATAGGATCGAACTCCTCGACGACAGCGGACCCAGGCAAGCGCGCCACCGAGGATAGCTGGCACTCGCGGCTCTCGTCAGTTGAAACCACGGCCTGCCATTCGAGCGAAGGGTTTCCGCTCGTGCGGTTCGCCGCGCGGTTGGCGCGGTGCGGGATTTCAACGGATGACCAGCAACCTCGACCGTTGCGCGACGTCACCGATCGAGCGTGCCCGCGTCCTGGCGGCCGCGACGCGGGGGGGACGTGGGGTACTTCTTCGAGTGGGATCCGCAGAAGGCCCGAACGAACGAGAGAAAGCATGGGATAACGTTCGACGAGGCGACTTCGGTGTTCGGAGATCCCTTCGCCCTGCTGATGGAGGATCCCGACCACTCCGCCGGCGAAATGAGGTACCTTCTCCTCGGGTCATCGACACGAGAGCGACTGCTCGTCGTCGCGTTCGTTCGGCGGCCTCCATGGACCCGACTGATCTCCGCCCGTCGGGCGACACGGAACGAGCGGAAGATATATGAAGAAGAAGGCTAGTCGACGCAGCTCGCGCACGGATCGTGACACGCTCAGGCGCGAGTACGACTTCACCGGTGCCGTGCGCGGTGCGACATCCGCCCGCTACAAGCAGGGAACGAACCTGGTCTTCATAGATCCAGACGTGCTGGATGTCTTTCCGGACTCGGCGTCGGTGAACGATGCTTTGCGTGCATTGGCAGGCGTGATCCGGCACAGACGCCGCGGTCGCACGAAGCGGCGAAGCGCCTAGGCCGTCTCGCGAGGCTGTCCGCGGCGATGACGACACGCATACGCATCGCATCGGGTGCAGCACATCACGCTGCTCGGCCATGGCGAATGAACCGAGCGTTCGCGCTCCTAGCCGCGCTTGGGCTCGCTTGCTCCGCCTGGGCGCACATTGCTGCGATCTTCGGGATGAACGTAGCCGCGCGAGTGCCCCTCATTTGGCTACTTCACGTCGGTGTTTTCATCGTTTCGATTCCAATCGTGGTCTCGATCCGATCGGAACTCGGTCCAAACTACACGTTCATTCAGTTGCTTGTCGCGCTGCCACGCCTCGCCGTAATCCTCGTAGTCGTGTCCCTCGCGTACCTGTGGTTCCAGAGGACTCCGCGAGCTTCGTTGGCAGGGAAGACTTGAGACGCGACTTGTGCCTGGGTTCCGCACGAGCGCGGCGCCAGCCGCAATTCCTGCGAGAATTCGGGAGATGAACGCCTCCGCCGTCGGGAGTACCGGCGTCATGGAACGAGCCGTCTCCGACGCCGACCGCCTCTTCCGCGCATTCGCGCAGAGCGGCGATCCGCGCGCGCTGGGGGAGGTGTACGACCTCCTCGGCCCGGAGCTCTTGCGGATCGCGATGCACACCGCGCGCGATGCGGCCGAGGCGGAGGACGTGCTCCAAGCCACGTTCGTCGCCGCGATCGAGCGCGCCGAGCGATTCGACCGCACGCAGCGCGTGATGCCGTGGCTCTGCGGCATCCTCGCGAACGAATCGCGCAAGGCGCGTGAACGGGCGAAGCGCACGCCCGATCCCGAGCGCATCGAGCGCGCGGTACCGCCGGATCCGGAGCTCGAAGCGGAGCGCGCGGAACTTCTCGCGCGCCTCGATTCGGCGCTGGAGCGCGTGCCCGCGGCGTATCGGCCGGTGCTCACGTTGCGATTGCGTCACGGGCTCTCGATCCCCGAGATCGCCGCGGCGCTCGAGCGACCGAGCGGAACGGTTCGCTCGCAGCTCGCGCGCGGGACCGAAGTGCTTCGCCGCACGTTGCCCGCCGGACTCGCGGGCGCGCTGCTGCTCGCGGCGTCTCCGACGCGCGGGCTTGCCGCGGTGCGCAACGCGGTGCTCGAGCACGCGGCTCTCCTCCATGGCAGTCCGCCCGTCGCCATCGCCATCGTCGGAGGAGTTCTCGCCGTGAAGAAGTGGATCGCCGCCGCCGTCGTGCTCGTCAGTGCCCTGTGGTTGTGGAACGCGACGCGCGAGGAGCACGTCGGGCCGCCGATCGAGGTACCCGGGAAGATGGCTGATGCATCGCTCGCAGCCGACGAGCTCGATCGCTCGCCTCTCGCGATCGGCGAAACCGTCGAGCGCGTGCGCGAAGCGCAGCCGAGCTCGGCGGCTGCGCCCGCGGCGAGCGACGTCGCGTCGCTCCGCCGCACGCACGACGTCCGCGCGCGAAGGCCCGGTGGCGCG
>CAZQHA010000627.1:0-2673 GCA_964592795.1 uncultured Planctomycetaceae bacterium
CGCACGGGCATTCGTCAATTGCGCTTGCCTTGTGCATCGCCGTTTCATGCGTTCTTTATGGCCTTTCCGCGGAGTGGCTCCGGATCCCGGAGTGGCGTCACATGACCGCGCGCTGGCGCTCGCGACGAGGCGGCGCGTCATGACCGGGCGCGTGCTTCGTTCGCAGCGCGAACGTAAGCTGTGTGCCTACCGTTGATAAGGCGCGGCGCGGCGGGGACTTTCTTGCATTCGTCGACCGCAACGCGCTTGATCGCCCTTCCGCCCCCGCACGTTTCCCTGCGCTCGCGATTGGGAGCGGAGCTCAGTTCCAACGCACTGTAGCCGCAGCACTTACGTGTGTGCCCTGCGTTGGGCGCACGCGCGGATCCCCAGGCCGCCAACTCTCGAACCATCTAACGGACAAGCACGTGAACCCCAGCACACCTACTCTCGTGAAGTCCAGCCGCCCTGCCGACACCCGTAACGTGGACGCGCTCGCTGAACTCGAGTCGCTGGCGCCGCCGCGCGATCTCGCCGATCCCGAGCTGACCGAGAACGCGGTCACCGTGCTCGAACGGCGCTACCTGAAGAAGGACGCGAACACCGGCAAGGTGTGCGAGACGCCGCGCGAGCTCGTATGGCGCGTCGCCGCGCACATCGCGAAGGCGGACCTGTCGTTCGCGGGCGGCGGCCCCGAGCGTGCGCTCTCCGTCGCGCGTGAGTTCTACACCCTGATGGCGAAGCGGCAGTTCATGCCGAACAGCCCGACGCTCATGAACGCGGGCCGCGAGATGGGGATGCTCTCGGCGTGCTTCGTCTTGCCGGTCGAGGACTCGATCGAAGGCATCTTCGACTCGATCAAGGCGACCGCGATGATCCAGAAGGCGGGCGGCGGCACCGGATTCAGCTTCTCGCGGCTGCGTCCGCAAGGCGACCTCGTGCGCTCGTCGGGCGGTACGACCGAGGGACCGCTCTCGTTCATCCAAGTGTTCTCGAAGGCGACCGACGCCATTCAACAGGGTGCGTTCCGGCGCGGCGCCAACATGGGCATCCTGCGCGTCGACCACCCGGACATCATCGAGTTCATCACCATCAAGGACAATTTGGGGATGTTGACGAACTACAACATCTCCGTGACGGTGACGAACCGGTTCATCAACGAGCTCCGCACCAAGCCCGAAACGATCCATCAAGTCCAGAACCCGCGCACGAAGCAGTGGACGAAGCTCAAGAAGAAGGGGCCCGAAGGCAAGGACACGGGCGAGTTCTGGACGGTCGGCGAGATCTGGAACCTGATCGTCGAGCACGCCTGGCGCACCGGTGAGCCGGGAGTCGTCTTCATCGACCGCATCAACGAGAAGAACCCCATCAAGAACGTGGGCCTCATCGAGGCGACGAACCCCTGCGGCGAGCAGCCGCTGCACCCGTTCGACTCGTGCAACCTGGGCTCGATCAACCTCGGCGTGCTCGTGAAGGGCGAGCCCGGCCGCGGCGCGCGCTTCGACTGGGACGAGTACAAGTCGATCATCCACACGTGCACGCGCTTCCTCGACAACGTGATCGAGGTCAATCGCTACCCGCTGCCGCAGATCGACAGCATGTCGAAGACCACGCGCCGCATCGGCCTGGGCGTGATGGGCTTCGCCGACGCGCTCTACAAGCTCGGCATCGCGTACAACTCGGAAGAGGGCTGCGCGTGGGGCGAGCGCGTGATGAAGGTGCTCAACGACGAGTCGCACCTCGCCTCGGAGATGCTCGCGGAAGAGCGCGGCGTGTTCCCGGCCTGGGAAGGATCGGACTGGGAGAAGCAGGGCCGTCGCATGCGCAACTCGTATACGACGACCGTCGCGCCGACCGGCACGATCTCGATCATCGCGAACTGCTCGGGCGGCATCGAGCCGATGTTCAGCCTGGCCTTCATCCGTCAGGTGATGAAGGACACGCATGGCCGTCCGACGATCATGCGTGAGGTGAACTACGTGTTCGAGCAGATGGCGCGCGAGCACGACATCTACTCGGACGAGCTCATCGACGACATCGTCGAGCAAGGGACGCTCCAACACCGCAAGGAGATCCCCGACGACCAGAAGCGCGTCTTCGTGACCGCGCACGACATCTCGCCGTACTGGCACATGAAGATGCAGTCGGCGTTCCAGCGCCACTGCGACTCGTCGATCTCGAAGACGATCAACTTCCCGCACGACGCCTCCGTCGAGGACGTGCGGCAGATCTACGAGCTCGCGATCGACGAGGACGTGAAGGGCGTCACCGTCTACCGCGACGGCTGCCGCGACCAGCAGCCGATGGCGCTGAAGAACTCGGGCAAGCAGCACGAGAAGAAGTCCGGCGACGAAGCGCAGCCGCAAGAACCTGAGCTGAGCGGTATGCGCACGCAGCGCGCCGCGGGCGGCGACGTCGAGCTCAACCCGATCAAGCTGCCGGAGATCATGAGCTGCCTGCGCATCCGGCAGATGACGCCCTTCGGCAACATGCACGTGAAGGTGTCGGTCGACCCCGTGTCCGGCCGCGAGCGCGAAGTGTTCGCGCAGCTGGGCAAGGGCGGCGACGTCGCCAACTCCGACCTCGAGGCGATCTGCCGCATCCTGTCGTTGTGGTTGCGCTCGAACGGCAGCCTGAAGATGGCGATCAAGCAGCTCGAGGGCATCGGGTCGAGCCTGTCGGTGCCGACGCAAG
>CAZQHA010000628.1:0-2670 GCA_964592795.1 uncultured Planctomycetaceae bacterium
GAAGGTGCGCGTGCTCTCGCCGATCTCACGCGCAAGTCGCGCGAGATTACCGTGGCGCAGCTTCTGCTTCGCCAAGAGCGCCCCGAGCACCGCTCTCAGCTCGGCTCGCTCGTTTCGCTGCGCGCGTTTTCGTCGTCGGTGTCGTCTCGATCGACACCGGCTCGCTCCTGGGCTTGGGAATACTCGAGAGAAGCCGAATCAGCTCCGCCTGATCGGCGATCATCTTGTCCTTCTCCGCCAGCCGCTTCTTCAGGACCTTGGGATCGTCGTCTTTCGCGACCATCGCGATCTCCTCGCGCGCTCTGCGCCGCTTCGGTTGGTGCAGGAGCCCCGCGAGCATTCCCGCCAGGGCCTGTTGGCTGAGCTGCCACACACGCAGAGGAGCCATCGAGAGCTCCTTCGCTACTTCGTGACGTCGCACTCGACCGAGCCACATCGACAGGATCTGCGTGCAGACCTTGTGCGCTCTCTCTTGCTCCTCCGCCGTGGCGCTCTCCCACAGGTCCTTGACTCCGCGGGGCATGTTCCGCGGGGTGCAAAACTTCAAGCGTTTCTTCGTGTGCCCGCGCCAGCGGCGTCGCGGCTTGACCGGCACTTCCATCTCGTTCGGGTTCGTTGCGTCGCTCACCACTTCGTCCATCGCGCATTTCCTCGCGCGCCACATCCGGCGCTCCAAGCTCCTCCAATCCGATCCTCTGACGTAGACCTGAGCTCGTCTGCACCACGAGCTCCCCGCGCTCACCCGAGAGAGCCACTTGCTCGTCCCCGATCTGGCCGAACAGGTACACGCCCTTGCGCGGCGACTCTTCGAGCGCTTGCTCGAGCTCGCGGTGCGAGAGCGACCCTTCGTGCGCCTTGCGCAGCGCGTCTTGCGCGCCGAAGAAACGGTCCGCCGGCACCAAGCCGTCGATCCCTTGGTGCGGACGGAAGTAGTTGTAGTGGGAAAACCAGTGCGCGAGACGCTCGCGCGCGTCACCGATATCCTGCGGACGCACGCGATCCCAGAATTCGCGGTTGATCGTTTCCCACAGCCGCTCGCACTTGCCCAGTGTCTCGGGATGGTGCGTGCGCGAGACGACATGCTCGATTCCTTCGCGCACCAGCAGCTTCTGGAAGTCCGACTTGCCCCGCCAGGCGAAGTACTGCCGGCCTTGATCGGTCAGTACCTCCTTGGGTTTGCCAAAGCGCGAGATCGCGTCCATCAACGCCTCGGTCACGAGCTCCTGGCGTTGGTGGGTCGCCAGCGAAAAGCTCACGACGAAGCGACTGAAGTCGTCGAGAAAGACGCTCAGGTAAACGCGCGTGCTGTGCCTCGTGAGCACAAAACTCGTGATGTCCGACTGCCACAGTTCGCCCGGCCGCGATCTCTCGAAACGGCGTACGAGTGGCTTCTTCTTCGGCCGCCGACGCGGAGGTACCGCGCGATCGACGCCAGCACGCTCGAGGGTGCGCGCCACCGTGCCCGTGCTCACCCGCACGGCGTGAAAGCGCGAGAGGAAATCTCGCACCTTCTTCAGGCCGAAGTCGGGGAAGCGCAGTTTGGTCCGCACGATCTCGTCGCGAACGACGGTCGGGAGTCGGGGGATCGCGTTCTTGCTGCCAGGCTTTCGGCCACGACGACGCGGCTCGAGTTCTTTGGGTCCACCGGCACGATAGCGCGCTATCCATACGCGGAGGGTCCAAGGCGAGACGCCAAACGTGCGCGCGAAGTCCGCGACCGAAACGCCCGCACGATCGAAGGCTTCGACCGCCGCGCGCCGCTCGTCCGCGCTACGCGCGCGACCAGAGCGGCCCGTGGGATTTCGCCGCGACTCTCGCGGGAAGAGGCCACCCTCGCCGTGCGTGCGCACTGCACGCTTCCACAAGCTGATCGACGCTCTGCTGACGCCGTGTCGAAGGCAGAAGTCGCCTTGCGACTCGCTGCTCGCCTCCAACTCGGACAGAAGCGCCTTGCGCTGTTCGGGGCTGTAGCGCTTGCGCGTGTTGCCGCGTTCGACAGTCCGGGCCGACTCGCCCGGCACGCCGGGCTCATCGGCCCGGACTGCGCTCTGCTTCGACTTCTCGCTCATCTCCGTCTCCATGCCCCCTGGGGCGGTTGGAGACGGCTGCCCGATTCGTGAAGGACTACGTCAAAGCGGAAGCGATATCGTTACACCCCACAAGTCGGCGAAGGTCTTGTTCGTGCCGTCGAGAATGGCGCTCTTGCCCGTTGACTGCTCGAAGCGGCGCACGGCCACGTCGACGAACGCCGGCGCGATCTCGATCGCGCGGCAACGGCGATTGAGCTTCTCGGCGGCGATCAGCTGGCTACCGCTGCCCGAAAACGGTTCGAGCACGATGGCGCCGGGCTCCGTGTGCTGTTCCATCGGAATCTCGAACAGCCGCACCGGCTTCTGCGTGGGATGCTCGTTGCCGACGACCCGTTGCTTCCCTTCCCAGTCGATCTCCCACACGGTCTCGAGCGCGCCGTGACCGTGTTCGGGTCTGTGTCCCCGCCGCCAACCAAAGGCACACGGCTCGTGTCGCCAACGGTAGTAGCAGTGCCCGAACGTCGCCGTCGGCTTCACCCAGACGATCACCTGGTGGAGCAAGAGCTCGTGGCGCTCGAACGCGGCGGCGATGGTTGGCTGCTGCACGTGCGCGTGCCAGACATAGATCGCCGCCGACGGC
>CAZQHA010000629.1:0-2667 GCA_964592795.1 uncultured Planctomycetaceae bacterium
GGTCGTCGTCGTCGACCGTGACTCCGGTGAGCTCACCCTTCGCGTGGCGTTCGAGCACGATCTCCGCGATCTCGAACTCGCCCTCCGCGAGCTTCACGTCCTTCCCCGCGGAGACGAAACGTTCGTCCCCGTGCGTGAAAACGTGGAGCTTGATCGGTCGCCTTCCGGAGTCGGCCGCCTCGATACGGAATCGACCGGCGTCGTCCGTCGTCACATCGGGCGCGTCGCGCGATCCCAGAAACCCCTCGGTGCACCCGACAGCCACGCCGACCGCGGGACGACCCGGAGCTCGCGAGCCCGCCTCGAAGTCCAGCACGATTCCCGAGAGCACGATCGGCCGCGTTCCCGCGGGTGCGATCGGCGTGGCCGCGGCCTCCGGTGCGCTCGCCGTCGTGCGGGCGGAGCGAAGTTCGGATGCATCGAGCGCGGGCGACGACTCGTCGTGTGTACGGCTCTCGTTCGGTGAACGGACGATCGAGTGAGGAACGGCCGGCTTGCGGATCGACCACAGCGCGAGGCCGAGCAGCGCGCCGATCGCCACGACTCCGAGCAGGATCCGAGAGCGCGTCATCGGCGGCCCGATGATAGCTCGGCGATCAGTTCCGCATGTCGAGCGAGTCGCGCACGATCGCCACGACGCGATTGCGGCCCTGGATGGTCCAGCCCGCGTCGGTCCGGACCGCGTGCCACACGTCGTCGGGGCCTCGGCCCGACCTCTGTCGCTCGATCGCGATACACATCGCACACGCGGGCGGCCGCCCGTGCTCGCCCTCGAAGCTCGCGATCTCCTCGGCTGTCATCGAGCACCAGCTGTGCGCGAACCACGCCGGCGACTCGGGCGAGGGAGCGTGCTCGGCGCACGCGAGCTCGCCGTACGAGCACCACAGGAGCAGCGGGGTGTTCATGAAACTCTTTCTCGCACGGAGTCCTTCGCCGATCGAGCACGGTTCGTTACGGCGCATGTTCGGTCGAGTGAGTGAAGCACCCTCCAAGAACTGGAGAGGATGTCGTGAGACGTTCGAACTCGGTTCGCCTCGGACATTCGGGCGCTACGCGAATTCCCCGAGGCGCGCCGGCCGTCAGCGCGCCTGGGCTCGCGCTCGCTCCTTGCGCTGGAGATCGCGCAGGGGTCGATAGCCGATGAGGATCACCTGCTGCTCGGCGAGGAGGTTCTTCATCTCCTCGCTCCGGGTGAAGACCTCGAACTGCTCCGCGCGCGTCGACCACGAGCTCGTGATCGCCTTGAGCTCGTCGGTGGGAAGGCTGGCGTGGATGTAGAGCTCGGTGACACCGGGCTGCAGGTTTCTCACGACGTCCATCCAGAACTCTCGGACGCGGCCTTGCTCGTTACCCAGTTCGTCGTAGACGAAGTAGTCGGGAAAGACGATGCCCTTGGCGGCGAACTGCGCCCGGAGCTCCGGATGTCCCATGCGTGCGAACGTCGATTGCGACGCCATGCGGACCGGGAGGTCGAATTCGATCGCGAGCGCCAAGTACACCTTCATGTACTCCGGATGGAGCTGCAGCGCGCCCATGTGCGAGTCGAGGTGCGTGACGTCGATCCCCGCGGAGATCGCGCGCTCGATCTGCGCGCGGGCTTCGATCCGAGCCTGCTCGGGCGTCGCGTGCTCGTAGATGTCGGCGATCTCCGACCAGAAGTAACCGTGTGGATCGACGAGCCCCGGCACCTTCTCGCGCGGCGCGACCGGACCCCAGCGGTAGTCCTCCCACTCCGACGTGTGGCACAGGTGAACGCCGAACTGCTCCTCCGGATGGCTCTTCGCGTACGCGGCGATCTCCGGGAACCAGGGACAGGGAACCATGATCGTCGCCGAGGTCATCGAGCCCTTCTCGAGCGACTCGATCGTCGCGAGGTTCGCCGAGTGGCACATGCCCGCGTCGTCGCCGTTGATGATCAGGATCTTGTCGGTCGCCTTGTAGCCAAGGCGTTCGGCGAGCGAGCGTGTGTCGGAGGCGTGCACGGTGGCGCAGGACAGAAGAAGCGGTGCGAGGACCAACGATCTCATGGGCCGCATGCTAACGCCCGGACACTGCGCGATTCAGTTCTTCGTGCACGCATCCTATTTGTAGAAACCATGGCGAACGCGAAGCTCATCCATCCCGCCAACGTCGCGGGCGACTTCTTCGTCGACACGACCTGCATCGACTGCCCCGTGTGCCGGCAAGCCGCGCCGGCGATCTTCGGGGACGCGGACGATCAGGCTGTCGTCGTCGCTCAGCCCACGTCGGACGACGAGCGCCTGCGAGCGACGATCGCGCTCGTGTCGTGCCCCGCCGGCTCGATCGGCAGCCGTTCGCGTGTGGACACGCGGGCCGCGATCGATGCGCTGCCCGAGAAGCTCGCCGGCGACGTCTACTGGTGCGGGTTCGCTTCGAAGGACTCGTTCGGCGCGCAGAGCTACCTCATCACGCGGCCCGACGGGAACGTCCTCGTCGATTCGCCGCGCTTCACGCAGCCGCTCATCGAGAAGATCGAGGCGCTCGGCGGGCTGCGCTACGTCTACTTGACGCACCAAGACGACGTCGCCGACCACGAGAGGTATCGCAAGCACTTCGCGGCGGAAGGTGTCATTCACGAGTCCGAGGCCGAAGGGGAGCTCGCCTCGATCGAGCGTCCGCTGAGCGGCAGCGGGCCTTGGGATCTGG
>CAZQHA010000630.1:0-2667 GCA_964592795.1 uncultured Planctomycetaceae bacterium
GCATGCGCTCGCTGATGCCGAGGCCGGCGGCGTCGTCGGACGCGTTCGCGATCCGCAGACCCGACGACAGTCGGGAGAAGTTGCTCTGAAGGCGACCCGTAACCGCGCCGAGGTTACGTTGCGCATTCAACGCAGCGATGTTTGTGTTGACTCTGAGTCCCATTGAGATTCGTTCCTTGGATAGATTCCTGTGACACGCACACTTCGAGAGTTCCTGGACCTCCATCTCCTGTGCGAGCGTCGGACGTCGGAGCCCTCGTCGCTGACCGTGGTTGACACGTCCACGGCGTCGACGCGTGTGCGTCGGGCTCCGGGTCCTTCGCGGAGATCCCGGATGGTTGGCTTCGATCGGCCGTCGTGACGTTGCGCGCGGTGGCACGTGCGCGCACGCCGGGAGCGGTCGGATCGTTTCGCGGAGTTTCGAGAGAGCGACTGGCGAGCTGAGTTGGGAGGACTGCCTTGCGACAGCCCTCCCCATCAGCGATCGGCCACTAGAGGCCGAGTTCGTCGCTAGCCTTGGAGCAGCGTCAGGGCGATTTGCGGTTGGACATTGGCCTGCGACAGCACCGACACGGCGGCCTGTTGCATGATGGTGTTGCGGGTCAGGTCGGCCGACTCGGACGCGACGTCGACGTCGCGGATCCGGCTTTCGGCCGCGGCGAGGTTCTCGCGCGAGTTCAGGATGCTCGCGTACGCGCTCGTGAGACGGTTCTGCACCGCGCCGAGCGCGCCGCGCGTCGTGTTGAGCGTCTCGATCGCCGTGTCGATGTCGGCGAGCGCGAGGCTCGCGTTCGCGGCCGTGTCGGTCGTGACCGTGTCGACGCCGAGAACCACGGTGTTCGCGTCCTGCAGCACGACGTCGATCGTGTCGCCGTCGTTGATCCCGACTTGGATCGAAGCGGTCGTCGTCGAGCCGTCGAGCAAGTTGACGCCGTTGAAGTCGGCCGAGTTGGCGATGCGGTCGAGCTCTTCGATCAGAGCTTGGACCTCGGTATCGATCGTGGCGCGGTCCGCGCTCGACAGCGTGCCGTTCGCCGCTTGGATCGAGAGCTCGCGCATGCGGTTCAAGATGTTGCTCGCTTCGTTCAGCGCGCCTTCGGCGGTCTGAACGAGGCTGATTCCGTCTTGCGCGTTGCGGGACGCGGCGCCGTACGAACGGATCTGAGAACGCATGCGCTCGCTGATGCCCAATCCGGCGGCATCGTCGGACGCATTTGCGATCCGGAGACCCGACGACAGTCGGGTGAAGTTGCTCTGGAGGCGGTTCGTAACCGTTCCAAGGTTACGTTGCGCGTTCAGAGCCGCGATGTTGGTGTTGACTCGAAGGCCCATATGGCTCCTCTCGTGTGCTCCGGCCTCTAGTGGTTTCGCTGATGACGAAGAGCCTTGGGTGCCGGATGAATTCCCGAAGCTCGCGTGTGTTCTCGGAAGCGCCCGGCGGCGCATGAGCCTGCCGCGGTGTTTTTCGGGAGCCGCGGCGGCCGCGAGCGAGCCGCCTTCCTTATGTATTCAGGCGACCGGTGCGGCGTCGGCGGTCGAGGCGTGTGCTGGAAAACTCTTCCCGCGCACGCGTGCGCGCCATGGAGAATCGTCGATCGTCGGACAGTACGATCCGCCGCATGCCCGCACGCATCCTCGTGGCCGACGACGAAGCCGTCGTGCGCTCGGGAGTCGCCGCGTTGTGTCGCGCGCTCGGCCACGACACGATCGAAGCCGCCACGGGCGCCGAGACGATGACGCGCGCGCGATCCGAGCGGCCGGACGTCGTCTTGCTCGATCTCACGATGCCCGAGCGCGGCGGCCTCGAGATCCTGCCCGAGCTCGTGACGCTCGCCGTTCCGCCGGCGGTCGTCGTGCTCACCGGCGCGACGGGCGTCGCGACCGCGGTCGAGTCGATGCGCGCGGGAGCGTCCGACTATCTGCAGAAGCCCGTGAAGCTCGAGACGCTCGACGCCGCGCTCGCGCGCATCCTGCGCACGCGCCAGGTCGTGCTCGAGCGCGACCGGCTGCGGGGCGAGCTCGCGCGATTGCGCTCCGGGCCGATCCTCGGCGAGTCACCGGCGATCCAAGCCGTGCTCGACGCGCTCGCGCGCGTCGCCGCAACGCCGCGGACGACGGTGTTGATCCTGGGCGAGTCCGGCGTCGGGAAAGAGCTCGTCGCGCGCGCGATCCACGACCGCTCGAGCCGCGCGCACGCGCCGTTCGTCGCGCTCAACTGCGCGGCGCTCTCCGCGCCGCTGCTCGAAGCCGAGCTCTTCGGATACGAAGGCGGCTCGTTCACGGGCGCGTCGAGCAAGGGACGCGAGGGACTCATCGCCGCCGCGGAAGGCGGATCGCTGTTCCTCGACGAGATCGGCGAGCTCGAGCGCGACCTGCAAGCGAAGCTCCTGCGCGTCTTGCAGGAGCGCGCGTACCGGCCCGTCGGAGCCGACAGCGACCGCGCGATGGACGTGCGCATCCTCGCGTCGACGAACCGCGACCTCTCGACGATGGTCGAGGCGGGCGGATTCCGCGAGGACCTCTTCTACCGGCTCAACGTGATGTCGATCCGCGTGCCGCCGCTGCGCGAGCGCGCGCAGGACATCCCGCTGCTCGCCGAGCACTTCCTGGCGCACTTCCAGCTAGAGTTCGGCCGCGAGTACGACGGCTTCTCGGCGGAAGCGCTGC
>CAZQHA010000631.1:0-2667 GCA_964592795.1 uncultured Planctomycetaceae bacterium
GCGAAGAACAGCATCGACGTGCTGGGCAACGCGGTCCTGCGCCGCGTCGTCACCCTGGCGATGAAGGGCGGCGAGCTCGACGTCGATCCGCCGTCCGGCCCGAAGCTCGAGCGCCCGAAGTACGAGTCGCCCGGAGCGACCGTCGCGTTCTTCGACGGGAACGTGCGCGGCGCGCGCGAATCGATCGCGAGCGCGTCCGACGCGGACCTCGCCGCCGCCTGGACGTTGAAAAACGCGGGCCGCGTCGTGTTCACGATGCCGCGCATCGCGGTGCTGCGGTCGTTCGTGCTGAGCCATCTCATCCACCACCGCGGCCAGCTCACGGTGTACCTGCGGATGTGCGACGTGCCGTTGCCGCCGACGTACGGACCGACGGCGGACGTCGTCGCTCCGAGCTAGAGCTTCGCGCCGAGCCCGGCGGCCGCCGCGCCCGCGATCCGCGCCGGTCCCTTCGGCTCGACGCGGCGCGGCGCGCGGCCCAGCACGACGTCCGCGATCGCGTCCGAGATCGACGTCTCGCCCACGCGATCGAGCCAGAAGAACTCCCCCGCCGGGTTCACCTCGAGGAAGACGTTGCGACCCTCGGGCGTGACGATGATGTCGATCGCGCCGTAGTTGAGGCCGAACGCGTCCATCAACGCGAGCAAGCTCTTCTCGAGCGCCGCCGGCAGCGCGTAGCGCTGCCAATCCTGGAGGAGCGCGACTCCTTCGCGCCGCCAATCCGAGCGCGATCGCTCGAGCCGGTTCGAATCGATCGACGCGGCGAACACGCGCTCGCCGACGATCGTGACGCGCAGCTCGAGCGCCTTCTCGAGCTTCTCCTGGAACGTCATCGGGCACAGCGACAGCTGGTCGAGCGCCGCCAGGTCGTCCTCGCGCAGCGGGTTCGTGAACACGACCTGCTCGCGACCGGCCTCCATCACCGCGAAACCGGTCATCATCTTGGCGATCACTCGGCCGGAGCATTCGTCCCAGAACGACCGCACCGCGGCCGCGTCGTTGGTGACGAGCGTGCGCGGCACGTCGAGCCCGACCTTGCGCGCGACCTCGAGCTGCAGCTGCTTGTTCTCCGCGTGCCGCAGGCGCGCCGTCGGATCGAGCACGAAGCACGGGAAGCTCGCGACCATGCCGAGCAGCACGCGCCGCGATTCCTCGATGCTCGGCTGGCGCAGCCGCTTGTCCATCGTGGTCGGGATCTCGCCGCCGATCTCGAGGCGCCGGTGCCACGCGCCGCCGAGCTCCGCCACGTCGAACGAGTCGCCGCGGTCGCTGATCCGTCCGCTCGCGCGGCCGTTCTCGACGCGGATCTCGACGCGGGCCTGCGTCGGGAAGCGGTCGGTGTCGAGGCGGAACGGCCGCGCGCCGCGCTTCTCCAGCGCGCGCGCGACGAACTCGACGCTCTCGTTGTCGTTCTTGCGCGTGATGATCAGGGCTCTCATTTCGACACCTCGTCGTGTGCGCAGAGCTCCTCCGCGATCGCGTCGGCGATGGGAAGGCCCAGGTCTCTCTCCAACATCCCCCATTCTCCGACCGGATTGATCTCGAGGAAGACGTGCCGTCCCTCCGGCGTGCGGATCAGGTCGACGGCGCCTTGCCGCAGCCCGAGGCGGCGCATCAAGTCGAAGAGGCGCGACTGGGTGTCGCGGGGCAGCGTCGCGGCCTGCCAGCGCACCTCGTCGGGCCGCGCCGCGCGCCAGTCGACTCGGCCGCGCTCGGAGCTCCGCGCGTCGATCGCTCCGGCGAACGCGCGCGCGCCGATGCACGCGACGCGCAGCTCGAGCTCCTTCTCGACGAGCTCCTGGAACACCATCGGTGCGTGGCGCAGCCCGTCCAGGTGCTCGAGATCCTCGTCGCGCACGAGGCTCGTGCGGACCGAGAACGGCTGATGCTCCATGCCCATCGAGAGCGGCGTCAGGAGCTTCGCGACGATCGCGCGGTTCTCGGCGCGGAACGCGCGCACCGCGGCGGGATCGTTGCTCACGAGCGTGCGCGGGATCTCGAGGCCGACCTCGCGCGCGATGCGCAGCTGACGCAGCTTGTTGCTCGCGCCGCGCACCGCGTCCGGCGCGTCGACCCACCGCGCGCCGTGGAGGCCGTCGAGGAACCCCGCGAGCGCGGCGGTGCTCTCGCGCAGCGCGCCCTCGCGCAGCTTGGCGTCCATTCGCTCGTCGATGCGCGGCGTCCAGATCTTGCGCGCCCACACGGCGCGCACGTCCGCCAGATCGAGCGACTCGCCGTGACATTCGAGCCCGTGCGTCGCGTCGCCACCGGCGCGCGCCGAGAGTCGCGCCTCGCTCGGGAAGAGGTCCGTGTCGAAGCGGAACGCGCGCGCTCCGCGCCGCGCCAGAGCCCCGGCCACACGCTCGATCACGAAGCGGTCGGCGGTGTGCGTGAGCAAGAGGACCGTCGCGCGCATGGCGCGAAAAGAGTACGGGCCGCCCGCGCGGTGCGCGAACGGCCCGTGATCGCGGAGCGATCGTGCGAGCTCAGAGCGGCACGCCGCCTTCGTCGTCGTCCGAGGGGTACTTCAAAGTATGGAACGGCGGACCGCCGCCCCCGCCACCACCACCGCCTCCTCCGCCACCGCCACCGCCGCCACCGTTGCCCGGACCGGCTTTGATCCCGGCGTCGATCGGAACGTAGTCCTGCGCTTCGAGGTAGCGCGCA
>CAZQHA010000632.1:0-2665 GCA_964592795.1 uncultured Planctomycetaceae bacterium
CGAGATCCCCCCGATGTGGAAATCACGAACCGTCCTGTCCCTGTGCTTGATCGTCGCGACGCTGGGCTGCAAGTCGTCCTCGAAGCGGCCGTCGGACGAAACGCAACAGCCGGCCGCCGGCCAGCCGGGAGCCCCCGGCGAGCCCGGAGCTGAGGAGCAGATCTCCCCCAGCGATCAGCTGGCGCAGGACGCGGCGAAGCAGTCGCTCGCGAACCAGCGGCGGCAGTTCCTCGTCGAGCAGCACATCGCGCAGGCGCGCGACTTCCTCGGCAAGCTCGCGCTGGAGGACGCCGCGCGCGAGATCGACGCCGCGCTCGAGCTCGATCCCGAGAGCCCGGCCGCGCGCAGCCTGCGAGCCGAGATCGCCGCGCTCCGCGGAGAGCCCGGCGGCGAGGTGCAGTCGGTCACGCAGGAGATGAGCCAGCAGTACGCGCTGCGCGTGCAGCAGATCAAGGCCGAGGCCCAGGACGGCGTGCGCAAGGCGAAGCTGATGATCGCGCGCAACGACTACACGGGCGCGATCGCCGAGCTCGAGATCGTGAACAGCCTGATCCGCTTCGCGCCGTACTCGATCCAGTGGGAAGGCCTGGACACCGAGGCGCGGGCCCTGCTCGAGAGCGCGCGCGCGTCGCGCGAGAGCGCCGAGCGCGCCGCCGAGGAGATGGCGCAGCGCCGCGCGTACGAGCAGCTGCAGTCGGACGAGTCCACCGCGCGCGAGCTCAAGAAGCAGCAGATCGCGACCGCGCTCGACCGCGCGATCGTCGCGTTCGAGGCCGGCGACTACGAGGAGGCCGAGACGATCGCGAAGCAGGCGCTCGACAAGGACCCGCGCAACGAGCAGGCGAAGGAGATCAAGGACGCGGCGTTCCGCGCCGGACGCACGAAGGTGCGCCAGGACTACGTCCAGCAGAAGCGCGAGCAGTTCCGACGCTGGCAGGAAGACATGAAGGAGCTGCAGATCCCCTGGACGGACGTGATCACGCTGCCGCACGCGGACCGCTGGAAGGAGATCACGGACGAGCGCTCGAAGCGCCGCGGCATCGACCTCTCGCAGTCGATGAGCGAGTCCGAGCGGACGCTGCGCGACCAGCTGCGCACGACGATGGTGCAGATGCCCGCGGTCAGCGAGGAGGAGAGCCTCACCGCGGTGATCGACACGATGCGCACGATCACCGGCCTGCCGATCGTCGTCGCGCCGGCGGCGCAGACCGCGGTCACCGACGCGGGCGTCGTGTTCAACTTCTCGTTCGAGAACCGCCTCAGCGTGGAGCACGCGCTCAACCTGATCTGCGGCATGGCCGGCGAGACCGTGACGTGGACGATCCGCCACGACGCGGTGCTCGTCACGACGAAGGAGAAAGCGCGCGACAAGCCGATCATCGTCAACCACGACGTGCAGGACCTGATCTTCGGGCTGACGGACTTCTCCGGTCCGCGCATCGACCGCCTGCGCCTGCTCGACGAGATGCAGGACGACGACGGCGGCGGTCCCTTCGGGGGCATCGGCGAGAAGCCCAAGCTGCTCGAGCCGGCCGACCTCGCGACGCTGATCCAGGAGAACGTCGAGGTGGGATCGTGGACGGAAGAGGGCGTGTCGATCGACGCCGGCGAAGGCTACGTCCTGATCACGCACACGCCCGAGGTGCAGACGAAGGTGCGCCAGTTCCTCGAGGACCTGCGCCGCTTCGCGAGCTCGCTCGTCACGATCGAGTCGAAGTTCATGACCGTCGGCTCGAACTGGATCCAGGAGATCGGCGTCGACTTCCGCGGCATCGACAGCGTCGACGTCAGCGACGTGACGAACGGCCTCGAGGACATGGCCAGCCGCGGTCTGGACAACAACGGCAGCGGCGCGGGCGAAGGCGGTCAGAACTCCGCCGGGCACCCGTCCGCGGGCGTGTTCTACGACGACGGCGAGGACGGCGATTTCCGCGGCACCACGCAGAACTTCTTCGAGGACGCCCTCGGCAGCACGCTGTCGACCGTCGGCGGCATGACGTTCCAGCTGGCGTACCTCAACGACATCAACCTGTCGGCGATCCTGCGCGCCGTCGAGAAGAGCGCGGACTTCGAGCTCATCAACGACCAGGTGCTGTCGGTGCACAACACGCAGCGCGCGTACGTCGCGGTCATCAACCAGCGCGCGTACATCCAGGACTTCGACGTCGAAGTCGCGCAGTTCCAGGCGGTCGCGGATCCGCAGATCAACGTGCTCAACGAAGGCGTCGTCCTCGACGTGCGGCCGACGATCCACCACGACCGGAAGTATCTGACGCTCGAGATCCAGCCGACCGTGGCGAAGGTCGTCGCGCTCAACAACTTCTCGTCGACGCTCGGCGGCAACACGTCGCCGGTCGAGTTCCAATTGCCGGAGCTGGAAGTCGCGAGCGTGTTCACCACCGCCATCATCCCGGACGGCGGATCGATCATGCTCGGCGGGTTGTCGCGCATCCGCAACATCGAGCGGCGCGCGGAAGTGCCGTGGTTCGCGCGCATCCCCATCGTCGGGTTCCTCTTCAAGCAAGAGGGATACAACGACGAGAACAAGGGCCTGATGATCCTCATTCGCGCGCGCATCACGGACGTGCGCGATGAGCTGAAGAAGATCGAGCTGCGCTGAGGCCGGCAGCAGTCGCAAGCAGACAAGTCTGGTCTTCTAATAACC
>CAZQHA010000633.1:0-2661 GCA_964592795.1 uncultured Planctomycetaceae bacterium
CGAGCGCCATTACTACTACTGGGGCGGACAATTCCTGGCCGGATTGCCCGCGCTGGCGCTCGAGCTCGCGCACGGTCACGCGCGCGTGACCGGCGAGATCCCGTACGCGGAAGCCGGTTTGATGATCGGCTGCGTCGGAGGCTTGCTGAACGTGCTCGCGATGATCGACGTGTACGGGTTCGAAGAGGCGCGCGTGTTCGCCAAGGAACCGCCTGCGCAACCGATTGCGGAAGCGCTCGCGACGGAGCCGAAGCCGTGAAGGACATAGGCACGCACCTCCTGCTGTTCGGAATCGTCGGCGTCGCGATCGTCGTGCTCGGCGCGATCTTCGCCGAGCCGGACGACCGGGAGGCGATCAAGAGCCTCAAGCGGCGATTCCTGTGGTTCTTTGGCGGATGCGCAGCGGTGGCGCTCGTGATGCTCGCGCTCGAGCACACGGTCGCGTCGGTGAACTAGCTCCGACGCCGCGCGCGTAGACGAGTCGGCGCGTCATGGCTCTCGTGTGCCCGCTGATCCGAGGCGGTAGAGTCCACCGGCTCCTCTCACGACGCGGCCTTCCATCTCCAGCGTGACGAGCTCGACGAGCACCGTCGTCAGCGCGCATCCCGTCCTCTGGGCGAGCTCTTCGGCTCCCAGTGTCTCGCCGCGCAACGCTTCGGTGAGGCGCTGTGCGTCGTTCGAGAGCACTCGCGCGTGCGACACGGCGCCGTCGGACGACGTCGCCGGCTCCAGCCCCAGGTCCTCGAGGACTTGCTCCGGCGACTCCACGAGCGTCGCACCCTCGCGGATCAGCCGGTGCGCGCCGCGGGCCATCGGGTGATCGACGCGTCCGGGGAGCGCGAACACCGCGCGTCCTTGATCGGCTGCCCACCGCGCCGTGATCAGCGATCCGGAAGCGTGCGCGGCCTCGATGACGACGACCGCCGCGCAGAGGCCCGAGATCAGACGGTTGCGCAGCGGAAAATGGTGGGGGCGGGGCGATTCGCCGGGCTGGAACTCGGACAGCAACAGCCCGTGCTCGAGCAGCAATTCGCAGAGGGCTCCCGGCGGCCACGGCCGATCGACGCCGCTCCCCAGCACGGCGATCGTCGTTCCTCCGACCGAGAGCGCGGCACGGTGCGCGGCTTGATCGACGCCACGCGCCATTCCCGACACGATCGAGACGCCCGCGGAGGCCAGTGACGACGCGAAACGCGCGGACTGGGCCTCGCCATACGGAGTCGGCGCGCGCGTTCCGACGATCGCGACCCGCGGCCGCTTCGCGAGGAGCTCGCAGCGTCCGCGTGCCCACAGCGCCTCCGGCGGCGCTTCGATCTCGTCGAATTCCACCGGCCACAGGGCGCTGCGCGGCGCGATGCGCACGGCACGACACGAACTCGTCATGCCCGAGCGACCGCGCCCGCGAGGAACGGTTGCAGCCCAATCGCGCCGCCGAGCTCAAGCGTCCGCGCGACGGATGGACGGCCGTGCGGACGGTTCGAATCGGATCGACGCCCCAGGAGCACGGCGGAGCACCGGCAAGAGCGTCCGCTGCATCTCCGCGAGGAAGGCCGACACGTCGATGCCCTCGTGCGCGGGGAGATACGCGGCGAGATAGCGCCGGTGGCCGCTGTACAGCTGCGCGGCGCCGTCGAGATTGCCCTTCTCGAAGTGGTGGAGCGCGATCGCGGCCTGGATCAAGCCCTTGAGGAAGTCGGACTCCGCTCCGTGCGTCGAGAGCCACACGCGCTCGAACTCGTCGTGCGCCTCGACGTAGCGACCTTCGTTGAAGAGCTCGATGCCGCGCGCCAGATGCAGCGCTCCCGAGCTCGCGTTCCACTCCGCCGGATCGAAGCTCGGCTCGTCGGGTTCGATGCGTTCCATCGGCTCACTCCGCTTCCGAGGCGAACGAAGACAAGAAGGCGGCGGATCGTATGCGATCCACCGCCTTCTCTGAATCCGGACGCCGGCGTCAGCTGTCGGGCACCGCCGCCGCTTGCACCGATTCGATCGCCGATTGAGTGAACGTCAGGCTTTGACCGTCCGCGGCCACGCGAATCTGGATCGGGACGCCTTCGACGAAGTGGCTGCGCAGGAGCTGCTCCGCGAGCGGGTCTTCGATGAAGCGCTCGATCGCGCGGCGCAACGGTCGAGCACCGTAGTCGTCGCTGTAGCCCTTCGCGATCAGGAAGTCGATCGCCGGTTGGTCGAGCTCGAGCGTCAGGCCCTTCTCGGCGACGCGCTTGCGCACTTCGTTGAGCTGCAGGTGCACGATGTGCTGCAGGTCGGCGTGCGAGAGCGGGTTGAAGACGATCAGCTCGTCGATGCGGTTCAGGAACTCCGGCCGGAAGTAACGCTCGACTTCGATCATCACGTCCGCGCGCATGCGCTTGCCGCGTTGCTCGTCGTTGGTTCCCTTCGGGCCGTCGCTCAACCGATCGAAGCCCAGGCGCGATCCCGACTTCATCTGCTGCGAGCCGAGATTGCTCGTCATGATGAGGATCGCGTTGCGGAAGTCGACGTGGCGCCCGAACGAGTCGGTGAGCCGGCCTTCTTCCATGATTTGGAGGAGCATGTTGAACACGTCCGGGTGGGCCTTCTCGATCTCGTCGAGGAGCACCACCGAGTACGGACGGCGGCGCACTTTTTCGGTGAGCTGTCCGCCTTCCTCGTAGCCGACGT
>CAZQHA010000634.1:0-2649 GCA_964592795.1 uncultured Planctomycetaceae bacterium
ATGGCGCTCGCCCGTCTGGCGCACAATAACGTCGTGCAGTTGGACGAAGAGCGCAGCTCGCCGCGGTCGTCGTCCAGCGCCTCGTGCTCGTCCTGCGTCGTCTTCAGCGCCGCCTTCGCGCTCCGCACGTCCTGCGCCGCGTTCAGATTCGCGCGGTTGCCCGACCCGAGCGCCTCGCGCAGCGGCTGCAAATCGAATCCGCCGGACATCTGCCGCGCGATCTCCGCGGCGAGGCCGCCGTCCCGCGCCGCCAGCGCCGCCGCGTCTCCCCCGCCGAGCAGCTCGTCGCCCGTGATCAGGTAGCACGGCGCGAGGTGCTCGGGAGGGAGCGGTGGCGCGGCCGCCAGCTCTCCGCCGACGCGCCACGTCACGTGGTCGGCGTGTCGCTCGACCGTGTACGTGCGGCCGTCCGCTTCGAACCGCGCGCCGAGATCGACCTCGCGCGACCGTTCGAGCTGCGGCCACAGCAGCGCCGTGATCGCGCGCACGAGGCTCGACTTGCCCGCGCCGTTCGGTCCGTGGATCAGCGTGACGCGAGCGCCGATCTCGTCGGCGCCGAGGCGAAACGGCGCGGCGATCCCGGGCAGCCGGCGGATTTCGATCTCGAGGAGGCGCATCGTCACGATCTGCGCTGCGCGAGCAGGTCCTCGAGCGCGCGCGTTCCGACGCGGAGCAGGCGTTCGCGTACCGCGGCCTCGTCGAGGGCGACTTCGCCGAGCGCGTGCCACGGCGCTCGGTCGGCGACCGCGCGCAGCTCCGCGGCGGCGCCGCGCACGAGCGCGCTCGCGGCGTCCTCGGCGTCGGCGTTGCGGAGCGCGACGAGCTGCCGGGCGAGCAGTCCCGGCGGATCGCTCTGCCGCGCGAGTGCTTCGAGGTCGATCGCGGGCTGGATCGCGCCCGTCACGCGCTCCACGAAGTACACCGTGCCCTCGTAGCGGGGTCGCAGCTCGTCGAGCGCGCCGGGCACGAGGAAGCGGCGCAGCTCGACTCCGAAGCGCGTGCGACCGACGAGCCGGATGCGGCAACCGACCGCGTCCGATCGCGATGATGCCATTTGCAGTCGCTCGTGCAGCGCTGAGATCGCCCGGACGATCCTCGATTCCGCGTCGCTCGCCGCTTCGATGTCGTCGACGGCGACGTCGAGCTCCTCCCACCGCAGCGGCGCGAGCGCGACGTGCTCGAGCGTGATCGGGCTCCCGCTCGCGCGCCGGAGCATCCACGGACCGCGCGCGCCGCTCTCCGACGGATCGAGACCTTGCAGCGAGCCGAGGTAGCCGACGGGTTGCCGGCCGGCGGAGAGGCTCGGCTTGTGGACGTGACCGAGCAGCCACGCGTCGACCGGGTGGCGCTCGAGCTCGCGTTGCGCGACCGGCGCGTAGCGGCTCGCGCGCGCATCCAGATCGCAGTGCAGGAGCCCGACGATCGGCGCGTCGCCGTCGTTCGAGACGACGAAGCTCTCGAGCGGGCTGAGCTCGACGTGTTTCCGCGGGAACGACCAGCCGACGACGCGCATCGACGGGAGCCCGTCGCGCGTGATGTCGCGCGTCTCCCACCGGCCGCCGCGACCGAGCAGGTGGAACGCGTCGATCTCGTCGGCGAGCCGCGGCAGAACCTCGACGTCGTGGTTGCCGGCGACGCCGATCACTTCGATGCCTGCGCTCGCCAAGTCGCGAACTCCGCGCTCCAGCGCCGAGTAGGCCTCGAAGAACCGGTTGTCCGACTCGACGACGTCACCGGCGAGCAGCACCGCGTCGACGCGCTCGGCGATCGCGAGCTCGACCGTTCGGCGCCAGGCGGCCGCCGGTGTCAGCGCCGCGGCGTCGATCTCGAGCCCGGACGGAATCCGACTCGGCCGTCGGCCCAGGTGCATGTCGCCGACACAGAGGAGCTTGGCTTCCATCGAGATTCGAGTGCGCGCCATCCTAGCGCGACGCATCGGGCAGTCTTGGCAACCCGCCCCTGCCAAACAGGCAGACAATTCGCGCCGGAGACGAACCCAGGGCCATCCAGGGCCCCTCCGAAACGGCATGTCGATTGCCATGGCGCGGTGCCATGCAAGACCAACTCACTCGCAAGTCGCAGGAAGCACTGGCCAGCGCTCAATCCGCCGCGCAGGCCGCGGGGCACCCGGAGCTGACGCCGATCCATCTCGCGGTCGCGTTGCTCGCCGAGCCCGAAGGCGTGATGTCCGCGACGCTGCAGCGGCTCGACGTCGATCCGAAGGTCCTCGCGGCCGAGCTCATGCGACACCTGGATCGCCTGCCGCGCGCGAGCGGCGGACAGCTCGGCATGTCGCGCGCGCTCTCCGAAGTCCTGAACGAAGCGTCCGCCGCGGCGAAGCGCATGGGCGACTCGTTCGTGTCGACCGAGCACCTCTTGCTCGGTCTCGCGAAGAAGGGCGGACCGGAAGTCATCGGGCTCTTCTCCGCGCGCAACATCCGGCCCGAGAGGATCGAGGCGGCGCTCAACGAGGTGCGCGGCGACCGCAAGGTGACGACGCCCGATCCCGAGGCGACGTTCGAGGCTCTCGCGAAGTACGCGCGCGATCTCACCGAAGCCGCCAAGGCCGGCAAGCTCGACCCGGTGATCGGCCGCGACGACGAGATCCGCCGCGTGATGCAGGTGCTCTCGCGGCGCCGCAAGAACAAT
>CAZQHA010000635.1:0-2635 GCA_964592795.1 uncultured Planctomycetaceae bacterium
CGCCGCGACGCTCGCCGCCGAGCCGCCCGACGATCCGCCGGGGACGCGCGTCCGGTCCCACGGGTTGAGCACGGGGCCGAACGCGGAGTTCTCCGACGAGCTGCCCATCGCGAACTCGTCCATGTTCGTCGCGCCGACCGGGATCGCGCCCGCGTCGAGCAGGCGCTGCACGAACGTCGCGGTGTACGGCGCGCGGTAGCCGGCGAGGATCTGGCTGCCGCAGTTCGACTCGCAACCCTCGAGGCACATGTTGGCCTTGAGCGCGATCGGGACGCCGAAGAGCGGACCGGGCGTCTCGCCGGCCGCGCGCGCGCGGTCCAGATCGCGCGCACGGGATTCGGCGTAGGCGCGCTCCGTGTTCAAGAAGACGTGCAGCTTCGGATCGACGGCGTCGATGCGGTCGAACGTGTCCGCGATCGTCGCTTCGACGCTCTCGTCGCCGCGCGCGAGCCGATCGCGCAGCGCGACGGCGTCGAGGCCCTCGGCGCGGCTCACTCGTCCCCCCCGACCGTCTTCGGGACGCCGTAGAAGTCGTCGATCCGCTGCGGAGCGTCCGCGAGCATCCGATCGGGCGGGAGGGAGGGCACCGGAAGGTCGTCGCGCAAGACGTTCGAGGACTGCGTCGGCGCCGTCATCGGCTCGACCCCTTCGGTGGGGAGGCGCGCCAGGATCTGGAAGTGCTCGAGGATCGTCGCGAACTGCGCGCCGATCGCCCGCGCCTCCTCCTCGTCGATCGCCAGCCGCGCCAGCTCGGCCATCTTGCGGACCGTTTCGATCTGCGAATGCGTCATGGGCGCGGCGGATTCTACGCGGCCGCCGCGCGCGTTTCTCCCCGCGACTCGCGCGATTGCTCGGCCGTGGAGCGCGGGCTACCGTGGCCCCCGATGTACCGGTCCGCGTGTTTTCTCGCGCGCGCGAGCGAGGGACTCTTCGCCGAGCCGGATTGGATGAGCGTCGGGCTCGTGCTGGCGATCGTCGGGGCGTTCCTCGTCGGGAACGCGGCGCTCCTGCGACAGCCCCGGCGCCTCTTTCCCGAGCTGTTCGGCGACCGCCGCCTCTCGCGCGCGATCGTCCGCGAGCGGCTGTTCCACCGGGTGCAGCTGGCCGTCGGCTTCGCCTTCTTGATCGCCGGCTTCGGCGTGCAGCTCGTCTCGCGCACGCGGCCGTCTCCGCCGGAGGGCGCGCCCTTCCCGGTCGCCTGGGTCGGCGTGATCGCGGTGCTCGCGGTGGGCCTCCTCGTCCTCGGATGGTGGTGGTCGACGCGCTCGATCCAGGGGACGTTGCGCGAGCACTTCGAGCGACACCCGCCGGACTTCGAGACCGATCCCGACCTCGCGCGCGCCGTGGGCGAGGTGTTCGGCGTCGAGTCGCAGGCCGACGACACGATCGAGTCGTACGTCGCGCGGCTGCGGGCGCGCATCGGGCTCGCTCCGCCGGACCGGACGCGACGCCGTCGCGTCGACACGCCGCTCGAGGAAGAAGTCGAAGCCGAGTGACACCCGGGCTCGCCCGCGCGGTCGGGAGAGCGATGCGCGATCCGCTGCTCAGGGCGATCTGGAGCGATCTCTTCGAGGCCGTCTTCCCGTCGGTGTGTCCGCTGTGCGCGCGCGCGGCGCCGGACGACGGGCTCGGCTGCGCCGAGCATCGGCTGCCGCTCGCGATCGAAGGTCCGCGGTGCGGCCGCTGCGCCGCGCGCATCTCGGACGCGCTGCCGGACGGCGAGCGCTGCGCGGACTGCCGCGCGCGCGCGCCGGCGTTTCGCGGCGTCTTCGCGCTCGCCGACTACCGCGAGAGCGCGCCGGTCCGCGAGTGGATCCTGGCGCTGAAGTACGGGCGCCGTCCCGACCTCGCCGCGACGCTCGGTCGAGCGCTGGGCGCGCGCGCCGCGGCGAGCGCCGCCGAGCGCTCGATCCTCGTGCCGGTGCCCTTGCACGTCCTGCGCCGGATCGAACGCGGCTACGACCAAGCGTCGCTCCTGGCGCGCGCGGCCGGCGAGGTGAGCGGAGCTCGCGTCGTGCGCGCGCTCGCCCGCACGCGCTTCACCGCGGTGCAAGGCGCGCTCGGCGCGCCTTCGCGCACCGCGAACGTGCACGGAGCGTTCCGATCGAGACGCGGCGTGTCGCGCGCGCTGAACGACGCGAACGTTTGGCTCGTGGACGACGTCGTGACGTCGGGCGCCACGGCGGACGAGTGCGCGCGGGTGCTCCTGCGCGCCGGCGCCGCGGCGGTGCGCGTGCTCGCCGTGGCGCGCGCCGGTTGAGCGCGATAGTCTCCGCGGTCCGCATGCGCACGCTGTACCTGGAGCCCTTCGGCGGGATGGCGGGCGACATGCTGCTCGCCGGTCTATTGGATCTCGCGGACCCGCGCTTCGATCTCGAAGCGCTGAAGCGCCTCGTCGACGCGCTCGTGCCCGGCGAGTGCACGCTGTCGCTCTCGACGGCGTGGCGCGGCAACTTGTCGGGCAAGCACCTCGACGTGAAGACGCCCGAGACGTCGAAGCCGCCGCACCGCAAGTACGCCGACCTCGAGCGGCTCGTGCGCAAGAGCCCGCTCTCGCGCGCGAGCCAGGAGCGGGCCTGCGCGATCCTGATGCGCATCGCGGTCGCCGAGGCGCGCGTGCACGGCACGACGCCCG
>CAZQHA010000636.1:0-2630 GCA_964592795.1 uncultured Planctomycetaceae bacterium
CGCTGCGCTCGCGGATCGCGTTCCGTCCGCCGCGCCGTTCGGCGCTGCGTAGCGTTCGACGGATGCCGCGCCGGAATCGGCGCGCGGGGAACCTCCGCCTGGCTGCGCGAGCGCGTCGAGCGCGAGAGCCGGCGCCGCTCCGCCGCGGCGTGCGACGTCGCCGGCGGCGTCGCTCGGCGTCGCGAGCGCAACGTCGGGATCGGCCGAGCTCGTGCGCAGCGCATCGTCCGTCGCCGTGGCTCCGCGCGCGGGGGCGCGCGCGGTCGGAGCTCGACCGACGCGAAGTTCCAGCCCTTCCGGTGACTCCGAGCCGAGTGCGCCGCTCGACGCGACGGCCGCGCGGGTCGGTCCGACGTCGCCGTCGCGCTCGGGGCCGCTCGCTCCGCCGGGGGTCGGCGCGAGCGCGAGCTCGCGCGCGCTGCCGGCGCGCCGTTCCGCGGTGTCCCGGCCGGCGTCGAGCGCGACCGGGAGGTCGGCGTTCACCGTGCTCGGCGTGAAGTCGCCGTCCGCGCGCCCTGGAGCAGGCGACGACGGCTCCTCGAGCGACGCGAGCGCTTCGCGCACGAGGTCGCCGGACGGCGCGGGCTCGGTGTCCGACGATCGCGAGACGTCGACGCGCTCGGGGACGAACACGTCCGAATCCACCGCCGCGCGTTCCGTGCGCAGCCGGCCGCCGCGCTCGGTCATGCGCTCTTGACTCGGGGCGATCAAGCGCACGCGGTACGTGCCGTCGCGTTCGGGACTCTCGAAGCCGCTGCCCTTCAGCATCACGTGCCGGAACCACAGCAGCAGCGCGATGTGGACGAGCACCGAGACGAGGAAGCACTTGTAGATCGTGTCGAGGCCGGGCCAGCGCTCGGCGAGGTACGCCATCAGCGCCAGCGCGAGCAGCGACGCGAGGATGGCCCAGTCGACCCATGCGATCGGCACCCTCGGCAGCGCGAAGAGCTCGAGCGTTCGCGCGCGCATCACGTCGGACGAGCGCTCCTCGACGTCGCGCGTGAAGTACAGCGTGAAGCCGTCGGAGGTCGGGCACGGGCCGCGCTCGGACGCGTCCGTGTTCAAGCCGTCGAGCGACGCGGGCGGGAGCCAATCCGCATGTCCCGCGAAGCTGCGCCAGAGGTCGAACGAGCCCTCGTCCTCGCGGTCCGAGGCGAAGTAGAGCGCGCGTCCGTCCGGCGCGAACGCCGGGTCGCGCTCGTCGCGCGACGACTCGACGGCTTCGAGCCGGGCGATCGTTCCCATCGCCGTGTTCGCCGTGTAGAGGTCGAAGTCCGCCCCGTCGCGGTTCGACGCGAAGACGAGCTCGTCCGTGCCCGGCCGCGGCGCCGGATCGCAGTCGTCGGCGGGCGAGTTGATCGGCGCGTCGAGTCGTACGGGAGAGCTGAAGGCGGTGCCGTCCCAGTGCGCGCGGTACACGTCCAGCCCACCCGCGCCGCCCGCGCGATCCGACGCGAAGTAGAGCTCGTCATTCCTCCACACCGGCGCGAGCTCGTCGGCGCCGCTGTTCAACGCTTCGATCGGCCGCGGCTCGGACGACGATCCCTCCCCGAGATCCGCGACGTAGAGGTCCATGTTGAGACCGCGCTCGCCGACCGCGAACACGATCGAGCGCGCGTCGCGCGCGACCGCGGGGCGCGTCTCGGCCGCGGCGGAGTTCAGCGCGCCGGCGAGGCTCTGCGGCGACTCCCACACCGCGAATCGCACGGCCGCGTCCGAGCCGGGATCGAACAGCGTCGCGCCGTCGGTGAACCGGCCCGCGTTCGCGAGCGTCGAGCGGAGGCTGAGCCACGCCGCGAAGAATCCCGCGGCGCACAGCGAGGCGACCATCACGACCCGTTTGCTGTGCGCGAGCATGGCGGCCTACTTCGATCCGATCGTGCGCATGCGCTGGCGCGCGGTCGCCGCGAACTGCGAGCCGGGGTGCTTCTCGACGAGCTCCTTGTACTGGCTGCGTGCGCGCTCGACGTCGCCTTGCGCTTCCAAGACCTCGCCCGCGGCGAGCAGCGCCTCGCCGACGGCGTCCTCGTCGGCGTAGAGCACCGCGACCTTCAGGAACTCCGACAGCGCTTGGTCGAGGTTGCCGGCCTTCTGGTGGAGCCGTCCGATCTCGAGGTGCGCGCGGCCGGAGAGCACGCCGCGGTCGAGCGCGATCACGCGGTCGAAGGCGGTGCGCGCGCTGCGCGAATCGCCGAGCGCCGCGAGCGCGCGCCCGCGGGCGAGCTCGGCTTCGGCGGCGTTCTCGAAGCTGGGTGCCTCGCGCGCCAGCGTCGCCAGCGCCTCCGCCGATTCCTTCCAGCGCTCGAGCGCGCCGTACGCGAGGCCCAATCGGAAGAGCGCCTTCGGGCGGACGGCGTGGCGCGGCGCGTCCTTGAGCACGCGCGCGAGGCTCAGCGCGGCGTTCTCGAACTCCCCGCGCCGGTACTGCGCTTCGCCGAGCAGGAAGAGCGACTCGTGGAAGAGCTCGCTCTTCTTGTGCTCGTCGACGAGCGTCTTGAAGCAGCGCTCCGCATCGTCGTACTGCTCCTCGCGCAGCGCCGAGAAGCCCATCTTGTAGAGCGCGCGATCGCGCACCGGACACGACGCGTTCTGCGCGGCCACTCGGTAGTCGGCGGCCGCTCCGCGCGCGT
>CAZQHA010000637.1:0-2630 GCA_964592795.1 uncultured Planctomycetaceae bacterium
CGGGCCGACCAGTCGAGCGCGCGGAAGTTCAGGCCGAGCTCGCGGCAGGCGGCCAGCTCCTCGTCGTACCAGCGCTGGCCGGGCTTCGCCGTGCGCAAGCAAATGACGCTGTTGACGCCTTGCTCCGCGACGAAGCGCAGGTCCTTCGGGCTGGGCTGCGGGGATCGCCAGGAATCGCTCCCCTCGATCGGCCGCATCGCCGCGCATGACGTGATCAGAGCGAGCCCGACCGCGATCCAGGCGCGTTGGATGAGGCTCGGGAGATGAGTCGACGACTCCACCGACGAAAGATACTTCGCGATTCGTGTGCGGGTCGGATCATCGGGAAGCGCGTGATCGTCGCGCTCCCATGGTCGGAATCGCGGCGTGATTCAAGTCGGAGCACCGGGCATTCGGAGATGCCGGTCGCCGGAGCGCGACGCGAAGAATTTTCGGTCGATGCAGCACACGGTGAGTGCACTTCCGCACGCGTGCGCGTCGCAGCGCGAAGGTACGAAGGTACTGGACCGCCGACGCCGTGCGGCGCGTAGCTTCGCGGAGCATGACTCCATCGCTCGAAGTCTCTCCGCAAGCACGCCTGCGCTTCTTCCTCGCAATCTGGACGGCGCTCTGCCTCGTCGACCTGATCTTGCGCTTGTCTCTAGCGCATCGCTCGGACGTGGTTGCTCCTCCGCTCACGTTCGCGCGCATCATCTTGCGCGGTTCGCTCGTCGACGCGGCCGCGAACGGGGCGCTGCTCGCGCCGGTCGGCGTCGCGGTCGCGCTCGGGAGCGGTCGCTGGCTCGGTCGCTCGCGCATTCGAGCGCTCGCGCTTTGGATCCTCTTCAGCGCCGCCGTCTTCGGGGCCTTCGTCGAGCGCTTCTTCTTCGAGGAGTTCGACGCGCGCTTCAACCACATCGCGCTCGACTACCTCCTCTACCCCGGCGAGGTGGCGACGAACATTTGGCAGAGCTATCCCGTGCCTTTGTACCTGGCGGCCGCGATCACGGCGGGGGCCGCGATCGCCTGGAGCGTCGAGCGCGTCGTGCGCGACCGCAGCTTCGCGCCGCGGAGCTGGACAGCGCGGATCACCTCGGCGGGGGCCGCGGCGGCACTCGGGGCGACGGCTTGCGCCGCCCTCGCGCTCGTGCCGGACGCTTCGTGGGGCGATCGCCGCACCGAAGAGATCGCGAAGAACGGCCGGGTCGAGCTCCTGCGCGCGTTTCGGACCGCCAGCCTGCCGTACGCGAGCTACTACGCGACCGTGCCCAGCGAATCGCTGCGCGAGCACGTGATCGAAGACCTCGGTGTGCATCCACCCGGCGATCCCCGACGCGAGTTCCGCGCGATGGAACGGCGCGAGCGGCCGCTCGACATCGTCGTGATCCTGGGCGAGAGCTTCGGCTCCGAGTTCGTCGGCTGCCTGAATGGCGACCGGCCGTGCGCGCCGGGGTTCGACCGCTGGTCGCGCGAAGGATTGCTCCTGTCGAACGTGGTCGCGACCGGCAACCGCACCGTGCGCGGGCTCGAAGGGGTGCTGTGCTCCTTCGTTCCGTTGCCCGGAGACTCGATCTGGAAGCGCGACAAGTCGGACGGCGTCGCGAGCATCGCGGACGTGCTCCAGCGGCGCGGCTACCGCACGGAGTTCGTGTACGGCGGCGCCGGAGCGTTCGATTCGATGCGCAGCTTCGCGCTGCGAAACGGCTGGCAGTCCTTCGTCGAGGACGGGCTCGTCGGCGAATCGAGCTATCCCGCGGACGCGTTCCGCACGGCGTGGGGCGTCGCGGACGAGCACCTTTTCTCGGAGCTGCTCGCGCGACAGCGCGCGGCGCACCGCGAGGGGATTCCGTACTTCGCGACGGCGCTGACGACGAGCAATCACAAGCCCTACCTGACGCCGGATCCGACGCTGACCCCGGTGCGCAGGAAGTCGCTCACCGCGGACGTCCCCGGCGCGGTCGGCCTCCTGCTGGCGAGCGTGATCGCTTGGCGCTGGCTGGCGACGCGCGTCGGTCGAATCCGGCTGGGTGTCCTGATCGGCGTCGTCGCGCTCGGCTTCGTCGTCAGCGCGTGGAGCAACACCCGCCCCCGCGGAACGCGCGAAGGAGCCGTGCGCTACGCGGATCGCGCGCTCGCCGACTACCTCGATGCCGCGCGGGCCGAAGGCCTCCTCGACCATACGATCGTGCTGTTCGTCGGAGACCACGGCGCGCGCGTGTACGGCGCGTCCGAGATCCCGGCGGAAAGCTACCGGGTGCCGGCGCTCCTCCTCGCTCCGGACGCGAAGTACCGCGCGACGAGGATCGATCGACTCTGCTCGCAGGTCGATCTCGCGCCGACGCTTCTTTCACTCGCGGGCATCGATCACTGTTCGCCCTTCTTCGGTCGCGACCTGCTCGCGCAACCGAGCGACGGGCCCGGACGGGCGTGGTTGATCCACAATCGGAGCATCGGGCTGCTCACGGACGACGCGCTGCTCGTCCTGGGGCTGCGCAAGACGACGACGCTCTACCGGCGCGAGAGCCGCGACAGCGATCGCTTCGTCCTCGCGGCGGATGGACGATCACAGTCCCTGAGCGATCGCGCCGCGGCCGTCTTCCAGCTGGCCTCGACGCTGTACGAAGGGAAGCGCTATCGTCTTCTCGATGCGC
>CAZQHA010000638.1:0-2623 GCA_964592795.1 uncultured Planctomycetaceae bacterium
ACGGCGAGAGCGACCACCGCGAGCGTCTGCGCACGGGCTCGGCGCCGCGCGAGCGCGAGGATCCAGAACACGGTTGCGGCCCACAGCGTGTCTCCCGCGTATCGCGCGATGAACGCCGGAAAGGCGTCGGGGTAGCGACGCGACGCCAACCCGGCGCCGATCGTCACGGCCGCGAGCGCCACGTAGATGGGAATCGGCCGCGCGCGAAGCATGATTCGGATCCGCCTGCCGGATCACGGCGCGGGAGTCGACTCAGCCGCGGTAGTTCTTGCCGATCGAGCGCTTCAGGATCTCGCTCAACCGCGACTCCGCGCGGCGCAGCATCATGCGCACCGCGTCCTCGGTCTTCCCACCCATCAGCTTGCCGGCCTCGCGCAGCTGCAGGCCCTGGAAGAACACGAGCGTGATCGCTTGACGGTGCTCGGGCGAGAGCTCGGCGAGCGCGAGCCGCAGGTGCTCGTAATCCTCGCCGCGCTGCACTTGCGTCGTCACCGACAGATCCTGGCTCGAAGGCTCGTACGACGGCATCGGATCGCCGTCCGCGGCGGCCGGCGCCTCCATCCCGCGCTCGCGCGAGAGGTCGCGCTTCGTCGCGGAGTAGAACTCGGCCTTGTCGCGGATCTTGTTCTGCAGGATCTGCATCAACCAGCGGACGAGCGAGCCTTCGCCGCGGTACTCGTAGTTCGCGAAGTCCCGCGTCGCCTCGCGGAACGTCGTCTGCGCGAGGTCGTCGGGCTCTTCCTTGATCCGCAGTCGCGGGCCGATCTTGCGCCGCGCGACCTCGACGACGAGCTGGTGGTAGCGCGCGAAGAGCTCGTTGAGCGCGTCGGCGTCGCCCGCCTTCGCGCGCGTGATCAGCGCGAGGGTGCGGCTGTCCTCGAAGCCCGCCGGAAGCTCGAACGTGAACGACGCCTCTCGCGCAGGTCCCGGGACGTCTGGATTCTTTTCGTCTTGCATGCTGGCCCGTGGATCGGCGGCGCGACGCGCCGAGGGAGGGCGCGCCGGGATCTTATCGGACATCTCGGCCCGGCCGCATGACCCGCTGCGGGGGGAACACGATCGCGACGCCGGTACCGGGCCGAAAACCGGTGCGCGGCGCCTGGAACCCGTGCTCTACGCCCGGCCGACGCGCTTCAGGAATTCCGGCTCGAGCAGCACGGTCACGCCCAGCTCCTCGGCCTTCTTGGCCTTGCTGCCGGGCTTGCCGCCGACGACGAGGAAGTTCGTCTTCGCGCTGACCGACGACGCGACCTTGCCGCCCTCCTCCTCGACGATCTGCTTCGCCTCGGCGCGGCCGAGCGATTCGAGCGTGCCCGTGAACACGACCGTCTGACCGGCGAACGCCCCGCCGCGCGCGTCCTGGCTCGGGTACACGATCTCGACGCCGCCGTCGAGCAGTCGCTCGATGAACTTCTGGTTCGTGCGATCGGCGAACCACTCGGAGAGGCGCGTCGCGACCTCGGGACCGATGCCGTCGACGTGCTGCAGCTCGTCGAGCGTCGCGTCTCGCAGCTGCGCGAGCGACGCGAAGTGTTGCGCGAGCAGCCGCGCCGTCGCGGGTCCGATGTCGGGGATCGCGAGCGACACGATGAAGCGCGCGAACGGAACGCGCCGGTGCGCTTCGAGCTCGCCGAAGAGGTTGTCGACGCTCTTCTCGCCCCAGCGCTCGAGCTCGATCAGCCGCTCCTTCGCCCGCGGATGGCGGTCGAGGTGGAAGAGGTCCGCAGCGGAGTCGAGCAGCTTCGCGTCGAAGAGCTGCGCGATCTGCTTCTCGCCCAGGCCGTCGATCTCGAACGCGCCGCCGCCGGCGAGCACGAGCGTGCGTCCGATGACTTGCGGAGGACACGCCGGGTTTGGACAGCGCCAGTACTTCCCTTCCTGCTCTGCCTTCGTGCCGCAGGCAGGGCAGCGCTCCGGTGTCCCGTAGCTCTCGCCCCACCGCCACTTGACTCCGGGGAGCACGTTGCCGCTCGCATCGCGGAGCTCCCCGGGGATCCCGGACTCCCAGTCCTTGGGAGCGCTTCCTTTCGCGGGCTGCGCCACACCCATGATCTGCGGGATGACGTCGCCCGCGCGCCTCAGGAAGAGCCGATCGCCGACCTTCACGCCGAGCGCCGCGGCGTAGTCGGCGTTGTGGAGCGACGCGTGACGCACGGTGACGCCCCCGATCTCGACGGGATCGACGTGCGCGCGCGGCGTCAGCCGTCCGCTGTTGCCGACCATCGTCTCGATCGCGCGCAGCGTGCTCGTGGTCTCGAGCGCCGCGAACTTGTGCGCGTACTGCCAGCGCGTCGACCGCGACGTGCTGCCGAGGCGATCGCGCAGCGCGAACGAATCGAGCTTCGCGACGATGCCGTCGATCTCGAACGGCACGTCGAGCCGCTTGGCCTCGAGCTCGTCGTGGTACGCGATCGCCTCCGCGACGCCGCGCACGACGCGTCCGTAGCCGGCGTCGGGCAGACCCCACGCCTCGAGCGCCTTCGACACCTCGACCTGCGTGTCGAACGACTCGCCTTCGACCTGCGGGGCGCTCCAGGCGTAGAACTCGAGCGGGTAGCGCGCGACCTCCGCCGTGTCCTTACCAATTTGATGCACAATGCCGTTAAATGGTCGCCACGCGGCG
>CAZQHA010000639.1:0-2620 GCA_964592795.1 uncultured Planctomycetaceae bacterium
GGGTGAGGGTGGATGTGCGCTCCGGATGCGGGCGCGCCTTCGAAGTTCGGTCGTCTGCGGTGCATACCCTTAGCTGGGTTCCCGGATCGTGGCGTTCTCGCGCAGGAACCGTCTCACCTTGCGGTCCAGGATCTCGATCGCCATCTGCTCGTAGAGATTGTTCTTCTTGTAGTACTCGGCCACTTCTTCCAGCGGCGCCTGGTTGCGCTCGGCGATCTTCTGGAGCTCCGACTGCATGTCCTCGCGGTTGACGAGCAGTTTTTCCTTGTCGGCGATCGCCTGGAGCATGAAAAGCGCGCGCATGCCGGTCGTGGCGGTCTTCCGCATGGCCTCGGTCTGCGCTCCGACCTCGGTCTCGACGTGATCCGCTGGCGCGCCCTGCTCGGTGAGCTGCTTGCGCAGGTTCTGGAGGCGCAGGTTCGTCTGCTCCTCGATCATGCGCTGGGGTAGGTCGAACTCGTGCTTGGAGAGGATGCGGTCGATGATCGCGTTCTCGATCCGGTGGTTCTCCTGCTCGCGCTTCGCCTCCTCGAGCTTCTCGCGGACGAGCTTTCGCAGCGCCTCGTCGTCGGCGACCGAGAGCATCTTGCGCAGGTCCTCGTCGCTCGGGAGGACCATGCGGAAGGCCTGCTTGACGTGGACTCGGGTCGTGCCGTCCTGGCCGCGCAGGTTCTCCTCGGGGAACTCGGCGGGGACCTTCATCGCGATCTCCTTCACGTCGCCGTCCTTGGCGCCGGAAAGCGCGGTCTTGAAGAGGTCCGCGTCGGTTCCGGGCGTCGGCGTCATCGGCGAGAGGCGCACGTCGTCGCGCTCGAGGACCGTCTTGCCTCCGACGAGCCACTCGACCTTCGCGATCGCGAGCCCGTCCTCGACCGGCAAGCCGGACTCGCCGGCCGGCTCGGGCGTCGCCTGCTCGCGCTTCAGGTTCTCGATCGCGTTCTCGATCTCGTTCTCCATGACCGGCTCGAGCTGGCTCTCGACCTCGAGCCCCTTGTACTCCTGGAGCTCGATCTCGGGGCGCAGGCTGACCTCGAAGGCGTGGCTGAAGTCGACGCCTTCCAGGATCGGGCTCTCGCCCAAGTTGATGCGCTGGAAGCCGACGACCTTGAGCGAGTTCTCGCGCACCGCCTGCTCGAAGGCCTGGCGCGTGAAGTGCTCCATCGCCTCGCGGCGCACTTGCTCGCCGAACTGACGCTCGACCACCTTCTGCGGAACGTGGCCGGGCCGGAAGCCCTTCATCCGGACGTTCTTGCTGGCGTCGGAGAGCGCACGCTTGATCGCGCCGTGGAACTCCGCGCTCGGAACGGTGAAGCTGACCTTGACTTGACAGGGCGCGAGCTTTTCGACGCTGACTTGCACTGGAGGCTCCGGTGCCGCGAGCGAACGCGGCGATTCGAGAGGTCCGCGGGGGGCCGCGGGTCGGGAGTGACCAGGAGCATGCGACAGCAGCCCGTCCCGACGACTTCGTTGTTAAATGTAGGCGTGCGTCGGGACCGCTTCCCAGTGCGGGTCGACGAGTTGGCCCAGTGGAACTTCGGAATCTACCTCTCTGGGGGGCGGCGCGTCCACCGTGCGCGGGGCCACGACGGGCGCGATCGCGCACCTTGGGGACTTCCCTCGACCAGGCCGGTCGGCGCACTTGACGAGCTCGCGCCGAAAGACGCGGAGGAACACCCGCTTGCAGGGCGCGGGCGAGTCGACGAACCTCAACGCGGAAAGGATTGCCGCCCGTGCGCACCCGGCAGAGCCGCACCGAGATGAAGCCCAGCCTGCGACTCGTGACCGATCGCCGCGAGGCGTCCGCGCTCGCGCCCGCGCTCGACGCCTATGCGTCGCAAATGCTGGCCGAGTTCCGCGACACGCCGCTCCCCGAGGGCGTCTGCCGGCGGTTCTTCGAGAGCCACTTCGAGGACACGCAATCGGTGCTGGTCATCGCGGAGAGCGCGCGCGGCGCGGCCGACCTCGGCGTGTGCCTCACCGGACCGTTCGTGGATCCGCTCACGAGCGAGCGCACGCCGATGGTCTTGATCCTCTACGTCAGCCCGGACATGCGGCACCGCGGCCTGGGCAGCGCGCTGATCCAGGAGACGCAGCGCACGCTCGCGGCGCGCGGGCACACGACGCTCTCCGGCCGCGCCGGCCAGAACGACGACGCGCTGATCTCGATGGGGGAGCGCTGGGGCTTCGTCCGGATCTGGGATCTGCTCGTGCGCGAGTGATCGCGCGTCAGTTCGACTCGGCGGCGCGCCGGCCGAGCGTCTTCAGCCCACGGTCGAAGCTCGTGGCGAGCGTGGCTTCGAGCAGCGGCACCGCCAGGCGCATGATGGGGTTGCCGCCGACGTCGCCCTGATCGGTCCACGTGATCCGCGTGCGATCCCCGTTCGCGCCCTCGGGAGCGAACACGATCGAGCCGTGCGTCGGCGCCTCGAACTCCTTCATGGCGAGCTCGTAGTGCACGCCGGCCGGTGTGCTCTCGGTCAACGTGACGGAGCCGTCGCCGAGCTTCTCGCTCTTCCAGCGCAGGACCGAGCCGGCCTTCGCGGGCTCGCCTTCGAGCGCGACGGTCGCGCTCGGATCGTCCGTGAAGCAGGGGTTCCACTCGGGCCAATGCGAGAGGTCC
>CAZQHA010000640.1:0-2620 GCA_964592795.1 uncultured Planctomycetaceae bacterium
CGACGCCCTCTGGTGCTTGCGTTCTCACCGCGCGCCTTTGAGATCGTCGACGACAAGAAGAGCGGGAGAACGATCATGGTTCGGCCTCGAAGTGTGGGGGACTCTCGGGCGGCCAGTGTATCCTCCCGCACCATCGGAGGAGTCGCAGTGCACACCGCCAGGGCCGCGTCGATCGCGTTTTCCGTTCTCTTGCAGACCGCGTGTCTCGCGTCGGGACAGACCGTCACGACGCCCGACGCGCACCTCGGACGTCCGCTCGGCGGCGACTTCACGCTCGCGGACTGGAACGAGACGCGCACGTACTTCGAGAAGCTCGACAAGGAGAGCGCGCGCGTCGCGACGCAAAAGGTCGGAAAAACCACCGAAGGGCGCGACTTCCTGCTGTCGGTGATCTCGAGCGAGGAGAACCTCGGGCGGCTCGAAGAGCTGAAGGAGTACTCGCGGCGGCTCGCGGACCCGCGCGGCGTCGGCGAGGCGCAGCGCCGTGAAGCGATCGAGAAAGGGCGCGTGTTCGTGTTCGTGTCGTGCGCCATGCACGCGACCGAGACCGCCGCGCCGCAATTCGCGATGAAGCTCGCGCACGAGCTCGCGACGTCGGAGTCCGAGCCGTGGGCGAGCGTGCGGAAGAATTGCGTCGTGCTCCTCGCGCCGAGCCTCAACCCCGACGGCCAGGACCACGTCGTCGAGTGGTACCGCAAGACCGTCGGCACGCCGTACGAAGCGTCCGAGCTCACGAAGCTCTACCAGTACTACACCGGCCACGACAACAACCGCGACTGGTTCATGCTGACGCAAGCGGAGACGCGTATCGTCACGGAGCTCCTCTACTCCGTCTGGCGCCCGCAGGTGTACTGGGACGTGCACCAGCAAGGCTCGCGCGCGGAGCGCATGTTCATCCCGCCGTTCCGCGATCCGCTGAATCCGAACCTCGATCCGGGGATCATCGCGGCGATCAACACGCTCGGCACGCGCGCGCTGTTCGACATGACGCGCGAAGGCAAGAGCGGCGTCGCGACCGGCGGCACGTTCGACATGTGGTGGAACGGCGGCAATCGCAACGTGCCGGTGCGTCACAACATCGTCGGCCTCCTGACCGAAGCCGCGTCGGTGCGCATCGCGACGCCGATCTTCCTGCCGAAGAGCGAGCTGCGCGCGCCCGACGGCCTGACCGAGTACGCGCCGTCGAACCGCTTCCCCGATCCTTGGCCGGGCGGCTGGTGGCGGCTCGCGGACATCATCGAGTACGAGATGTCGTTCGCGCGTTCGTTGTTCACCAGCATCGCGCGCGAGCGAGCGACGTGGCTCGAGAACGCGCTGCACGCCGCGGAGAGGACGATCCAGAGCGGCGAGAGCGTCGCGCCATCCGCGTGGCTCGTGCCGAGCGACAACGAGGATCGCGGCGCGGTGCGGCGGTTCACCGACGTCCTGCTGCGCTCGGGAGTCGAGATCGGGCAGGCGACGAAGGAGTTCACCGCCGACGGGCGCACGTGGCCGGCCGGGACGCTCGTCGTGCGCCGCGACCAACCGTACGGCGCGCACGTCGACGATCTCTTCCAGGTGCAGCGCTATCCCGCCGGCGAGCCGCCGTACGACGTCGCGGGTTGGACGCTGCCGTTCCTCCTCGGCGTGCGGCGCGTCGAGGTGCAGGGCGCGTTCGACGCGGACGTCGCGCGCGTCGCGGATGCCGACGCCGCGGTGAAGCAGTTCGCCGCCGCGCGCGTCGAGATGTCCGCGAAGGACAGCGACACGTGGAGCGCCGTGTTCCGCCGGCTGCGCGAGCGGGAGCCGGTCTCGTTCCTCCGCGAAGGCGCGAACGCCGGCACGTTCAACACGGCCGGGCTCCCGGTCGCCGACGGAACGGAGCCGCTCGTCCTGAAGTCGATGCCGCGCATCGGCCTCTACTCGCCGTGGAGCGGCAGCATGGACGAAGGCTGGATGCGCTACGTGTTCGACACGTTCGGCGTCCCGTTCGTCACCGTGCGCAACGAGATGCTCCGCGCGAGCCGCATCGAGGACTTCCTCGACGTGCTCCTGATCCCGAGCATCGACTCCGACGAGCTCGACCGCGGGCGCGCCGAAGGTACGGTCCCCGATCAATTCACCGGCGGACTCGATCCCGAAGGCGCGGTCGCCGTCGAGGAGTTCGTGCGCGCAGGAGGAACGCTCGTGGCGCTCGGCAGCTCGAGCCGCTGGGCGATCGATCTCTTGCGATTGCCGCTCACCGACGTGACGCGCGGCGCGAACGCGAAGGAGTTCTCGTGTCCGGGCAGCGTGCTGCGCGGCGTCGCGGAAGAGACGCCGTGGACCGTCGGCCTGCCGGATTCCGTCGCGCTCTTCTTTTCGCGCTCCGGCGCGTACCGCGAGCTCGACGACAAGGAGCGCGAGGCGGCCGGCTTGCCGAAGGACACGAAGGTCAAGCCGCAAGTGCTCTTGCGCTACGCGCCGACGCGCACGTTGCTCTCGGGTTGGATCCAGAAGCCCGAGACGATCGCCGGCCAGGGCGCCTGGCTGCGCGTCCCCTACGGCGCGGGCCGCGTGCACCTCTTCGCGTTCCGCCCGCAGTACCGCGGTTGGTCGCAGGCCGCGTTCCACCTCGTGTTCCGCGCGATGCTGCTCGAGG
>CAZQHA010000641.1:0-2613 GCA_964592795.1 uncultured Planctomycetaceae bacterium
GAGCAAGCCGGCTCCCGAAAAGCCGCCGGACGTGATCCCGGAAGACCCCGAGTCGCCGCCCGTCGGCGCGCCGCCGCCGAAGCCGGCGAAGACCGAGGTCGCCAAGAAGCCGACCAGCTGGGGCGCCGCGAGCCTGAAACCGGATTCGCAGACCGGCGTGATGCTCGTGATCCGCGACGAGAAGGAGTTCGGGACCGCGCTCGACGAGCTCGGGAAGACGCACGCGTACCTGAAGGACTGGCTCGCGCTCGCGCGCAAGAACACCGGGTTCGTGCTCGAGCAGCCCTTGTGCGGCGCCTACATCGAGAACGCATCGGGACAAGAGGAGTGGAGCCCCGACCACGAGCTCCTGAACCGCATCGCGCAGATGCTCCTGCTCAGCCGCTTCGGGCAGCTCCCGAACTGGCTCGTGCAGGGCGTCGCGTGGGAAGCGGAGATGGCGTTCGACCAGTCGATCTGGTGCTTCCCCTACCGCGACGAGTTCGTGTACACGGTCGAGCACGCCGCCTGGCCGACCGAGGTGAAGAACAAGTTCAAGGACCGCGCGAAGGATCCGCTGAAGATGGACGAGTTCGCGACGTGGAAGCGCGGAACGTACGAGCACGACGCCGCGCAGACGTCATGGGGCGTCGTGCACTACCTCGCCACGCAGCACAAGGCGAAATTCTCGCAGACCCTCGAGGAGTTCCGGCAGACCTTCGACGTGCAGAACCGCAAACCCAAGCCCGATGGCACGTGGGAGCGCATCAAGGACTTCCAGCTCCCGGCGAGCGCGCAGCTGAAGATCCTGACGAAGTACACGGACGCCGACTTCCTGAAGAAGGCCACGGCTTGGCTCGCGACGCAGACCGCGGCTCCCAGCAAGTCGTGAGTCGACATTCGCGCCGCGGCCGGGGACGCGCGATGCCTATACTCCGCGCATGGAGCTCCAGTTCTTCGGCGCCACGGGGGACACGACCGGCAGCTGTCACATGATCCGCGCGGGGCGCCACACGGTGCTCCTCGACTGCGGGCTCTACCAGGGACGGCGCGACGAGAGCTACCAGCGCAACCGCCGCTTCCAGTTCTCCCCCTCCAAGGTCGACGCGGTCGTGCAATCGCACGCGCACGTCGACCACAGCGGGAAGCTCCCGATGCTCGTGCGGCACGGCTTCGGCGGAAAGATCCACGCGACGCCGGCCACGGTGGATCTCTGCGACGCGCTCCTCCACGACTGCGCGCACATCATGCTGCACGACGCCGAGCACCTGAACCGCGAGCGCATGCGGCGCCGGCTCGAGGCGTCGCGCCGATCGCCGCGGAGCACCCGGCGCTGGCAGGCCGCACGACGGGGCGAGCGCGACCTGCCGGCGCCGCGGACGCGCAACGATCGCGCGCGTCCCCTCGAGCGGACCGAGGTTCCGCGCGCCGAGGTGATGCCGCTCTACCTGGACGAGGACGTCGGCCTCACGATGCGGCTCTTCGAGCCGCACGGCTACCACGAGTGGTTCGAGGCGGCTCCGAACATGCGGTTCCGCTTTCGCGACGCGGGGCACATCCTCGGCTCGGCCTGGGTCGAGGCCGAGATCGGCACCGGCGCGGAGAAGCAGAGGCTCGTGTTCACGGGTGACTACGGTCGCTGGCACCAACCGATCCTGCGCGACCCCGAGCCCTTGTCCGACGCGGACGTCTACATCTCCGAGTCGACGTACGGCAATCGCTCGCACCCGCCGATCGAGAAGCTCGAAACGGACCTGGCCGCGGTCGTGCGCCGGCTCGCCGAGCGCGGTCGCGGCCGCGTGCTGATCCCGGCGTTCGCGGTCGGACGCACGCAGCACATCCTCTACAGCCTGTCGCGGATCTTCGCGGACAGGCTCGCGCCCCCCGTCCAGGTCGTCGTCGACAGCCCGCTCGCCCGCACCGCGACGCGCATCGTCGTCGCGCACCCGGAGTGCTTCGATCGCGAGGCGCTCGCGCTGTACGAGCGCTACCAGACCGACCCGGCGTTCCGCGCGTTCCTGCGCTTCACCGAGTCCGTCGACGAGAGTCGCGCGCTCAACGAAGAGCCCCGCCCCCTCGTCATCGTCTCGGCCTCGGGGATGATGGAGAGCGGCCGGATCCTCCACCACCTGGCGTGGAACATCCAAAGTCCCGACACGGAGATCGTGATCGTCGGGTTCCAGGCCCCGCACACGCTCGGCCGCCGGCTCGTCGAAGGCGCGGCGCGCGTCAACATCCTCGGCGGCAGCTACGCCGTGCGCGCGAAGATCACGTCGCTCCTGGGATTCTCGGCGCACGCGGATCGCGAGGGACTCCTGCAAGTGCTCGAGCCGCACGCGGATCGGGCGCAGGCCGTATTCCTCGTGCACGGCGAGGACGACCAGCGCCGTCCGCTCGCCGCGGCTCTGGCCTCGAGCGGATTCCGGCGCGTCGAGCAGCCGTCGGGGCCGGACTCGTACCGCGTCTAGCGGCGCGATCCGTCGATCGAGTTTTGATCGACGCCCGCATGGGGTTTTCCGCCGCGAGTCGCTAGAAAGAGGGGCCGCGCCTCGAAGGCCGCGTCGCGCCGGATGATCCCCACGGAAGCCCAAGATCGAGACACACCGCGCGTCTCCTCCGTCGATTTGCGCGACG
>CAZQHA010000642.1:0-2613 GCA_964592795.1 uncultured Planctomycetaceae bacterium
AGGGCCTCTTCTACCGCTCGGACCATTTCGAGTTCGCGAAGCAGGGCGTGCCCGCGCTCTACGCCGACTCGGGCTTCGACCTCATCGGCAAGCCGGCCGGCCATGGATTGAAGCTGCGCGACGAGTACGTCGCGCGCGACTACCACAAGCCGTCGGACGAGATGAGGTCCGACTGGGATCTCTCCGGCGCCGCGGAGGACGTCGAGCTCTTGATCGACGTCGGCGCGCGCATCGCGCGCGATACGAAGTGGCCGGAGTGGAAGCCCGGCTCCGAATTCAAAGCGCGCCGCGAAGCGATGCTGGCGAATCGTCCTTGAGACCCAGCATCTCGCGCGCGTTTCCGGCGAAGATCCGCTCCTGATCGGCGGCGCTCGCGCCGATGCTGGCCAGCGCGAGCCGCTGCTCGTCGAAGCGGTCCTTGCGCCAGCCGGCGGGGAACACGTTCGAGTCCGTGCCGAAGAGGATCCGGCGCGCGCCGAAGACCTCGAGCGCGCGCGCGAACACGTCGGCGAGCTTCGGCACCGGCCACTGCGTCGACATCCAGCCGTTCGACGAGCTCGTGTCGACGTGGACGTTCGCGCACTGCGCGCCGGCCATCAGCGTCTCGCGGAAGAATCCCGCGCCGAAGTGGGGGATCACGAACCGGACGCGCGGGAACGCGTTCGCCGCGGCCACGACCGACAGGGGATTGGCGAACGTGAGGTCCTGAGGCCGCGGCAGTCCGAGGAGGTCGCGCAGCTTGACGACGAGCAGCCCGCAGTGAACGAACACGACCGCGCCGTGCGCGTTCAGCGTCTTCAAGAGCGGCTGCGCCTCCGGACCGCTGATCGTGAAGTGGTGCATCGCGGGGAACACGAGCACGCCGCGGATCTTCTTCTCGGCGAGCAGCGCCTCGACCTTCTGCGCGGCGCCTTCCACGCGTGGGTTGACGAGCGCGAATGCGCTCAGCCGCCCGTTCGACCGCGCGGCCGCGAGCGCGACGTCGGGGAGCTCTTCGGGCACGCTCGCGAACGTCGCCAGGTGCTCGACGCCGTGCCGGTCGAGATCGCCGGTCCAGCGCGCGAGGTGCGCGGCGACGTCGTCGCTCGGGATCTCGATCCTGGCCTTGGATGCGACGGCCGCGAGTCGGCTCGCGACGTCGCCGGGGAGCGGCGACTGCGCCGCGAGCGTCTTGAAGAACGTCGGCCCGAAGAAGTGCGAGTGGAAGTCGATGATCGCCATGGCGTGGATCAGTCCTCGCGCAAGCTGCGCACGAGCGAACGGACGCGCCGCCGGATCCCTCCCACGTGGAAGGGCACGCCGCGCGTCGCGTAGAGATCGAGGCCGCCGCGCACCGGATCGCGCGCGCCCGCTTGCTTCAGGATGCGCTCGGGAGACATCGGGTACGGCGCGGCCGTCGCCTTGCCGAGCGTGAACCCCTGCGCGACGAGGAAATCGAGCAGCTCCGCCGGCTGCGCGCCGCGCAGCGCGTACGGCCAGAATTCGATCAGCATCGCCAGGCGCGGGCTGGCGTCGAGCAGCGCGCGCGCGCCCTGCAGCGCGAGCCACTCCGATCCCTGCGTGTCGATCTTGAGGACGCACACGGGACCCTTCACGTGGTCGTCGACGCGCTCGATCGCGATGTCGAGCAATTCGCCCGCGCCCATGTCGGCGGGACGCCCGCCGCCCGAATCGAGCACGCGGTTGTCGCCGAAGTTGCCGGCGCCGATCGCGATGCGGGCGCGCGAGCGCGCGTTGCCGGCGGCATACGGGAGCACGCGACCTCGGCCCTTGCCGTGCTGCATCGCGCGCTCGACGTTGCGCCGACACACTTCCGCGATCTGCGGCACCGGCTCGAACGCATCGACGTCACAGCCGGCGAGGATCGCCTGCGCCGCGAACCAGCCGACGTTGGCGCCCAGGTCGAGCACGCGCATCCCCGCGACGAGGTGCGCGCGAAAGAGGCGCGTCTCGTGCTCCTCCCACACGCCGCGCTCGATCGCCGGGCCGATGATCGTGTCGCCGGCGAGCACCTCGAAGTCGAAGCCGAGTGCGGGCGCGCGCACGGTCCTGGACGCGAAGCTCATGCGCGCGCACTCTAGCAGGCCCATGGAACGCTGGTCGATCGAGCTCGAGAAGGAGTACTTCAAGTTCTCCGCCGCGCACTTCCTGATCTTCCCCGACGGAACCGCGGAACGATTGCACGGGCACAACTACCGCGTGTTCGTCGAGATCGACGCGGAGCTGTCGCGCTTCGGTCTCGTGATCGACTTCAAGACGATCAAGCCGGTCGTGCGCGAGATCTGCGACCGGCTCGACGAGCACTGGATCGTCCCGGCCGAGCACCCGGTGCTGCGCTATGCCGAGCGCGACGACGGCATCGTCGAGGTACGCTACAAGGACCGGTACTACGCGGCGCCGCGCGAGGACGTGCTCGTCCTGCCGATCAACAACACGAGCTCGGAGAACTTGGCGACGTACTTCGGCAAGGAGCTCCTGCGCCTCGTCGCGCAGCGGTTCCCGGACGTGCGCGTCGCGTCGGTGCGGGTCGCGGTGGAGGAGACCGCGGGGCAACGCGGCGTCTACCGCTTCGAAGCGGAGCGCTAGGCGGCCGCGCCGCGAAGCATCGGGTGG
>CAZQHA010000643.1:0-2611 GCA_964592795.1 uncultured Planctomycetaceae bacterium
GTCCCTCCACCGCTACCAAGCCCATGCTCCGGGATCGCGTCCTGGAACCGGCCCGTTCAAGGAGCGCCGCGTTGGGGATCGGCCGCGATGCGAATCCACTCCGCGAGGCTGGCGATCCATCGCGGATCATCGTTCAGCGCCGGAACCACGACGAGATCGTCGCCGCCGGCCGCTCGAAACTGCTCGCGTAGTCGCAGTCCGATCTCTTCGAGCGTCTCGAGGCAGTCCGCCGCGAACCCGGGCGTCGTAACGAGCACGCGACCGAACTTCTTCGCCAGCGACGGGACGTACTCGTCGGCGTAAGGACCGAGCCATGCCTGCGGGCCGAATCGGGATTGGAACACGAGCGACCACTGCTCGTCCCCCAGACCGAGCCGCCGCGCCAGCGCGATCGCCGTTTCTCTGCACCGTTCGCCGTACCGGTCGCCGCGCGCGGCGTACGACGCGGGGATGCCGTGGAAGCTCATCACGTAGTGCTCGATCCGTTGGCCGTCGGCGGTTTCGCGGATCCTCTCACACAGAGCTTCGAGGTATCCATCGCTCGTATGCCAGGGCGGCAATTCGACGAGGTCAACCTGTCGGTCCCGGCGCGCGATCTCACCGCGGATCCCACGAAGGACGGAGCCCGTGGTCGTGTTGCTGTGCTGCGGGAAGAGCGGAACCGCGATGAGGGTGTCGCAACCCAGCTGTGCGAACTCGTCGAACGCGGCTCGAATCGAAGGCGACCCGTACCGCATGCCGAGCGCCACGTGAAAACGCTCACCGAGTGCGTTGGCGAGCGCTGTGCGTTGCCTTTCGCTGTTCGTGAGCAGCGGTGATCCCTCCGCCGTCCAGATGCGACCGTACAGGCGCGCGGAACTCGGTGCGCGGAACGGCAGGATGATCGCGTGGAGGACGGGCCACCACACGAGGCGCGGGACCTGGATGACGTCGGGATCGCTGAGAAACTCGCGCAGATAGCGCCGCACGTCCGCGACCGACGGACTGCGCGGCGTCCCTACGTTCGCGAGGAGCACGCCGATGCGCCGAGCGATCGGTCGTTGACCGGGCTCGATCGGGGAGCGCTCGCTGGACGGCGTGGACACGACGGCGACGAGCTCTCGGTGCGGTCCGCGCGTCATGTCGGCGATCGCCGACCGTCAGCGGTGGAAGTGAAGCTCGTTGACTCGGACAGCTTCGAAATCCGACCTCGATCGAAACAGGCCGACGACGTTCGAGAACCTTAGCGGCGCGCCCGGGAGCGGTAAAGCCGTCACCGCGGCCCGCCGCGCGTCGAGCCCGCGGGGAAGGCGTCAGCCTCGAACGGCTCGGGGGCGTCGAGCGCGCGGGCGACCGCCGAGCCGGTTGCGGAGGACCGCTCGCGCGGGCGATCGAGCGTTGGTCCCGTCGCAAGTGCCGGCAGATTTTTTTTCTTGCGAAATCCGGGGGACCTGCGGAAAAGAACACCCTGCTCGCCGGCCCCGGGAAGGACCGGAGGTCGTGAGCGAGCCGTCAGAAGAGGATTCACGTCGAGCCATCAATTGGGGAGAGCCATCGACCTCGCCCCGAGGACCACAATGCAGCTTCGCCACGCAAGCGCGACATCCCTGTTGACCGAATCCACTCCCGAGCTGGAACGCGAGTCGTTCGTGTTGACCATCCAGGCGTCGGACGACTACGACGGCGACTTCGATCTCGATCTCGATCTCGACGACGAGGAAGAGGAAGAAGACGAGGACGAGGATGAGGACGAAGACGACGAGGATGACGACGACGATGACGACGACGACTACTTCGACGATGACGACGACGAGTAGAGGTCTCGTCGGACGCTGATTTCCGCCTGCGACACCCTAGCGACGCGCTCCATCCGAATCGGCCGGAGCGCGTCCGCACGTCGTAGGGTCGGCAGCGCGAGCGGCGCGAGACCACTCCGATGAAGCCGACGGCATCGGAGCTGCGGGCGCTGGGAAAACGCGACCCACGACTGGGCGGCGCGCTCGCGAGGCTGCCGCGTTTCCCCGGCTTTCCACGCGAGTCTGACGCGCGCCGGCGATCGCACTACGCCGCCGTGGCAAGCGCGATCGTGTACCAGCAGCTCCACGGCAAGGCGGCCGCGACGATCCACGCGCGCGTCTGCGCGCTGACGCCGGGAGCGTCGTTTCCGAGCCCGGCGGAGCTGCTCGCGCTGCCGGAAAGCGCGCTGCGGGCGGCCGGGCTTTCGTGGAACAAGCTGCTCGCGCTCCGCGACTTGGCGGAGCGGATCCAAGATGGACGGCTGGATCTTGCGCGTGCCGCGCGGCGCTCGGACGAGAAGATCGTCGAGCACCTGACGCAGGTGCGCGGCATCAGCGTCTGGAGCGCTCAGATGTTCCTCATGTTCCGGCTGGGGCGGCTGGACGTGATGCCGGCGGGAGATCTCGGCGTGCGCGAGGGACTGCGGCTGCTCGACGGGCTCGACGCGCGACCGACGGTCGAACAGGCGCTCGCCCGGGCCGAGCTCTGGCGACCGCTCCGGAGCGTCGGCGCCTGGGCGATGTGGCGGCTCGTCGACGCGCACCGCGCGCGACCCGTGCCGACGCGACGGGCGCGGTCGGTCCGCGCCAAGCGGTAGTGCGCATCCACGAACGGG
>CAZQHA010000644.1:0-2604 GCA_964592795.1 uncultured Planctomycetaceae bacterium
GCCCGATCATGGAACGCCTCGTACCACGGAGCGCGCGGCAAGTACTCCTTCGGCTCGGCGAAAGCCAAGACCTCCATGCGTGCGATTCGGCCCCGCGAGTCGACCACGACGTAGAGAGTCTCCTTGAGCGATCGCACTTTGTGCGTGTCGAGGTACGCCGTGCCGAAAACTTTCCCGTCGCGAGTCGCGATCCACGGCCGCGCGATCGCGCTGTCCAATTCGGTGCCGGCCAGCTGCGCGACACGCGCGACTTGCGACTTGGTGAGGTAGCGCGTGTCGCGTCGGATCTCGCAATTTGGGAACGAGATCGCGAGCGCATCTTCCACTGTGAGGAACTCCCGGCCTCCGGCGCCGCGCGTCGCGAACGCGTCGCTGCGCGAGGCGAGCACGAGCAGGCACGCGAAACAGGCGACGATCCGCAGGGGACGCATGGCGCGCATGACGATCAGAAGATGAATCCCAGGCCCAGGCCCAGGACATCGGCCGCACCGTCGGCGTCGTCCTCGACGTCCTGGTAATCGAGCTTGAACACCACCTGGCGGATCGGTTGGTACGCCACTCCCATGGTGACGATCTCGACGTCGGTCGCGGGCGAGTCGGTGAACCCCGCCGGGACGTCAGCCTGCGTGTCGTACGATTCGTAGCGGATGAAGGGCGTGAGCGAACTCTGCCCTCGTGCGTCCGACAGGCTCAACACGTCGTATCCGAGTTCCGCGTACCAGCCCTTCAGCTCCTCGCCGATCGAGTCCGCTCCCGCGAGGCCCAGCGCGGCATTGAGTTCCGCGACGTCGTCGATCTGCGCCCCGGCATACAAGGCTCGCGCCCGGAGACCGCCCCACGTGTACTCCGCGTGCAGGTCGTAGATCGTGGTGGTGGCGTCGGGCAACTCGCCTCCCGTGGAGGTTCCGTCCTGTCCCGCGTCTCCGTAGTAGGCAGCCGCTCCCAACACGAGCCCGTCGACGCCCGTCCAGTCCAGGCGGCCTGAAACCGCCACGTCTTCGGCGAGCGCTTCGCTGCCGTTCTGTCGTCCACCGCGCAGGCCGGATGCGGCGTAGCCCGACGCATCGAAGCCGTTCGTGACGTACGCGCGGTACTCGAAGTCGCCGGACGCTCCGTAGACGCCGGCTCCGACCTCGCGCCAGGTCGACGGCAAGATCAGACGCTCGACCGACGGACGATGTGTCGACCAAAACGTCGTCGGCTCGTGAAGCTCGTTGATCCAGCCCATCGGCAGGAGCACGAGGCCTGCGCGCAAGCTCAACGGATCCGACGCGTGGTAGTCGAGGTAAGCGAACTCGACACCGACTTCTTCGCCAGCGTGCTCGAACTCGATCTCCGAGTTGAACACCCAGCGGTCGTCGAACTTGTAGCCGAGGTAGAGCACGGTGCGGAGGGCATCCAGCTCGTCGGCCCCCTCGCGACCCTGCACGTTCTCGTACAACACCTCGCCGTAGCCGCCGAGCGAGAGCCCGCTCTCCCGCTGGTAGACCTTGGATGCGGCTGGGCCCAGGCCGTGCTCACCGCCCTCGACGGGTCGGAACAAGTCGCCGACGACGCTGTGCTCCACGTCCTCGGCCACGAGATCGATACGCCGGCGCAACTCCTCGTTCTCCGCCTCCAGTGCCGCGATACGTGCCGCTACGTCTCCCTGAGGAGCGGGTCCGCCCGCTGCGGCGCGCAGAGCCGCGACCTCGCGGGCGATCTGCTCGATCCGTTCACGCAGTTCGGCGTTCTCGCGCGCCAGGGTCGTCGCATCGCCGGTCTGCTGGCGCGCGGGGAGGACCGCGTCGGCCGCTTGGAGGACGTCTCGAGTTGCCCCGAGGCTCGCTGCGGCAAGGAGCGCGCAGGGTGCAAGGCTGTGGAAATCGTGGAAGTGCATGAGTGCTGAGTGGAATCAACGAATCGCGGTACGGGGAGGGTGGACGGGAAGCACCTCGAGATCGGCTGCGGCGTCGATGAGCGCCAACTCGCGCGCGACGGCGGCCGTGGCACGCACACGCAAACGGCCATCACCGAGCTCCTCGACGAAGACGGCGTCCACGCCGGCAAGCGAGCTCGCGATCGCGAGCCCCTCGTCGGGGCCGAGCACGAAGAGACCGGTCGACAACGCGTCCGCGCGCAGAGCGCTGTCCGCCAACACGGTGACGCTGCCGAAATCGCGCGCCATCGTCCCGTCGCGCGGATCGAGGACATGGCCCACGCGTCGTGCCTCCACGCTGCGCGCGCGCTCGCCGTTGCCCGTCGTCGAGGCCGAGATGCGCCGCGTTCGGAGGCGGCAGACGATGCGCTCGCGATCCCGCGAGTGCGCGATCTCGAGATCGCGCTGGGCGAGCGCGCCGCGATCGAACCATGCCAACTGGCCGCCGAAATCGATCTCTGCGCTGCGAGCGTCGGTCGCAGCCAGCGCGGCCAGGGCGGCGTCGAGCGCCGCACCTTTGCCGAAGCCGCCCTCTTCGACGACGGCGCGGGAGTCGAGGCGGCGAGCGACGTCGGCGCCGATCTCGATCTCTCCGCGGCAGGCCGCAATCGCGTCCGCCACGCGGGCATCGTCGGGGATACGGCCGGGGCCGCGCAGGTCCCAAGCCTCGACCAGCGGGCCGATGC
>CAZQHA010000645.1:0-2588 GCA_964592795.1 uncultured Planctomycetaceae bacterium
CGAATCCTCGAAGTCCGCCATGAAGACGTTCGCGCCCGAGTTCAGCGCGTTGATCACCATCTTCCGCTCGACGGGACCGGTGATCTCGACGCGGCGGTCGAGCAAATCGGCCGGGAGCGGAGCGACCTTCCAATCGGACGCGCGCACCTCCGCGGTTTCGTCCAGGAACTTCGGGAAGACGCCGCGGTCGATGTCAGCTTGGACGCGCGCGCGCCGCTCGAGCAGCTTGCGTCGCTCCGGCTCGAAGCGCCGCACGAGTCGCGCGAGGAAGTCGAGAGCGTCGCGTGTGAGGACGCTGTCGACCGCCGCGTCGCGCGCTCCCAGTACCGAAACTCCCTGCGGTGAATCGACGATCGTTCGTGACGTCATGAAGCCCTGGCGTGCCGACCCGTCCGAAGCAGGAGTCCCCAACTCCCGCGCTGCCACCCCCAAGAAAACCCCAGGATCTACAAACAGGCAAACGGGAGTACGGATTTCATTCGCGAGTCGACGACGGTGCTCAATAATCCGCGCGTGCAGGAATCTCGCTAGGGTGTTTCCGGGAGAAACCTCGTTCGCTCGCGCGTGCTCGGGTCGAAATACGTTCGCGGTCGGATCGAAGGAACGCGAATGGATCGACACTCCTTCCTGCCGCTCGCCGGCTTCGTGATCGCCGCCCTCGCCGTCCGCGCGCACGCGCAAGCGCCGGAGCTCCTCGTCCGCCCGCCGAAGCCCTGGCCGCAAGTGATGGTCCTCGGAACGGTGCACCTCGACAATCCGGGCGCCGACGTCGTCAAGGCGAGGATCGACGACGTCCTGGCGGAGAAGCGCCAGCGCGAGATCGAAGCGGTCGTGACGGGCTTGGCCCGATTCGCGCCCACCAAGATCGCGATCGAAGTCACGCCCGCGTACGAATCGCGCGTGAACGACGAGTACCGGGCGTACCTCGCGGGCTCGTTCCAGCTGACGCGGGACGAGATCCACCAAGTCGGCTTCCGCCTGGCGAAGGCGCTGGGCCATTCGCGCCTGTACGCCGTCGACCACAAGCTCGATCTCGACTTCCAGACGGCGCTCGAGTTCGCCGCCGAGCACGGCCAGAAGGCGGAGCTCGAGTGGTTCGGGTCGGTGATGCAGAAGATCGAGCGCTATTTCACCGATCTCTACGCCCGCGGCACTGTGGCCGAGATCCTGGCCGCGCAGAACGACGATGCCTCCGCCGACGACGGCGTCGCCCTGTACCAGCTCATGAGCCGCATCGGGATGGACGACTCGTACGCGGGCGCCGACGTCGCGGCCGACGGGTACAAGCGCAACCTCCGGATCTACACGAACGTCCTGCGTCTCATCGACTCGCCCGCCGACCGCGTGCTCGTCGTGATCGGCGGGGGACACCGGCCGCTGCTGCGACAGTTCTTCCTCCAGTCGCCGGGCTACGAGCTCGTGGCGACCCTGCCGTACCTCCAGCCGGTCAAGCCGGCTGATCGTGCTCGCTGAACTGCAGCGCGTAGAGCCGCGCGTAGATCCCGCCCTGCGCCAGGAGCTCCTCGTGCGTGCCGCGCTCGCGCAGCTTCCCGCGGTGCATCACGAGGATCTGGTCCGCGTGCCGCACGGTCGACAGGCGGTGCGCGACGACGAGCGCGGACCGGCCCGACAGGAGCTCGCGCGTCGCGGCCTCGATGCGCGCCTCCGTCGCCGAGTCGACGCTGGCGGTCGCCTCGTCCAGGATCACGATGTCGGGTTTGCCTGCCAGCGAGCGCGCGATCGCGAGCAGCTGGCGTTCGCCCGTGGAGAACGTCGCGCCGCGCTCGGCGACGGGATGGTGGATCCCGCCCGAGAGGCGGCCGATCAACTCGTCGGCGCGGCTCGCCTCGAGCGCCAGCTCGAGCGACTCCTCGTCGACCTCGGGCCGGTCCATCACGAGGTTGTCGTGCACGGTGCCGGCGAACAGGAAGTCCTCCTGCAGCACGAGCCCGAAGCGCCGTCGGAGGAGCGCGAGGGGATAGTCGCGCAAGTCCACGCCGTCGATCGTGATGCGGCCGCTGCTCGGGTCGTAGAAGCGCAAGAGCAAGTTGACGAGCGTCGACTTGCCCGCGCCGGTCGCCCCGACGACCGCGACGGTCCGGCCGGGCGGGATCTCGAAGCTGACGTCGTGCAGGACCTCGACGCCGCCTTCGTACGCGAAGGAGACGTGCTCGAATCGGACGTGACCGGCATGGCTCGACGCGCCGGGCGGCGCATCGAGAGGAGCGTGGATCCTCGGCTGCGTGTCGAGGATGTCGAAGATCCGCTCCGCGGAGGCGAACGCGCTCTGGAGGATGTTGTAGCGCTCGCCGAGCTCGCGTATGGGAGCGACCAGCATCGCGACGTAGAACCAGAACTGGACGAACTCGCCGTACGTCAGGTGGCCGCGCGTGATCGAGAGGCCGCCGACCCACAAGGTCGATCCTTGGATCGCGCTGACCACGAAGTCGATCACCGGGAAGAAGAGCGCGAACAGGAGGATCGTGCGCAGGTTGGCCTTGAGGTAGTCGGCGAGGAGGCTCGCGAACCGCCGCGACACCTCGCGCTCGCGGCGGAACACCTGCACGACGCGGAAGCCTTGGAGCACC
>CAZQHA010000646.1:0-2585 GCA_964592795.1 uncultured Planctomycetaceae bacterium
CCGGATCGTCTGGAGCGAGGCGTTCAGCGACGCGACGATGGGTTGGATCTCCTCGGGAGCGCGCTGCGCGTCGAGCGGCTTCTCCAGCGAGTCCGGACCGATCTGCTCGACCTCGGTCACGATGCGCTCGAGGATCTGCACGCCCTTGCGCAGCGTCAGCCACACGACGATCGAAATGCCGGCGATCGACACGAAGCCCGTGATCGCGACCTCGGCGTACGCGCGGCGCAACGCGCGCTCAAGGTGCTGCGCCTCCGCGCCGAGCAGGATCACGACCGGCAGGCTCGAGCGGTGCGCCGCGCCCAGGCGCGGTGGGAACTCGATGCCGACGCAGCGGAGCGGCGTTCCGTTCGCGAGCCTCGTCTCGAACGCGGCCGGCGCGTCGAGCGTGCCGAATCGGAACGGCAGATCCTCGCCGTGGAGCGAGTACGATCGCTCGAGCGATCGTCCGTCGGGATAGTAGACCTGGAAGAAGTGCGGCCGCTCGGCGCGCGAGTACTGCGGCATGTACTCGTCGGCGAACTCCAGCTCGAGCTGGTCTCCCGATTGCGTCACGAGCGTCGCGAGCGTCATCGCCTTCTCGACCAGCGCTTCGTCGAATTGGCTCGCGAGGAGCCGCCGCTCGAACCACCAGTGCGCCGCCATCCCGAGGGCGATCAGCGGAACGACGAGCCACAGGATCCGCCGGAGGAGATACCGGTAGAGGGAGAGCGGCTTCGTCATCCGTTCGGCTTGGCCTCGAGGCAGTAGCCGATCCCGTGTCGTGTCTGGATGAGCTCGCAATCGCCGCCCGCGTCGCGCAGCTTCCTGCGGATCGAGCACACGGCCGACTCGACCGAGTTGCTCTCGGGCAAGCGCTCCTCGCCGTAGACGTGGTCCTCGATCTCGATGCGCGTCACGGTCTGTCCTTGTCGGCGCGCGAGGTACTCGAGCACCTTGAACTCGCGCTTCGTCAGTCGGATCTCCTGATCGACGATCGACACGCGCCGTCCGACGGTGTCGACGACGAGCTCGCCGATGCGGATCTCCGGATCCTTCGTCCCGTAGCGCCGGCGCACGAGCGCCTGCACGCGCGCCAGGAGCTCGTCGAACGAGAACGGCTTCTGCAGGTAGTCGTCGGCGCCCAGCTGCAGTCCGCGCACTCGGTCCTCGACGGAGTGCTTCGCGGTCAGGATCAGCACGTGGACGTCGGACCCAGCGGCACGCAGGTCGCGCAGGACCTCGAGACCGTCACGCCCCGGCAGCATCAAGTCGAGCACCAGGACGTCGTAGTGCTCGCGTTTCGCGAACGCGAGGCCGCGCACTCCGTCGCCGACCGCGTCGACCGCGAAGCCTGCGCGCGTGAAGCCCGCCTTGAGCGACTCCTGCAACCTCGCCGAGTCTTCGATGATGAGGATCCGCATCGCGGGGAGAGTCCTCTCGCGAAGCATACCCCTGGGCGGGCCAGGGAATCTGATCGGGACATTACGAACGGAGCCGGGTCAACCCGTGCGTTCGCGTCGGAATGCCATGTTTCCGCGGATGGGAGAGACCGCGCGCAGGAGTATCATCTGCGCCGCCCCTCGAACTCGCCACCCAAGGAACGTCTCCCATGACGAAGGCCACGCAACAAGCCGCGCACGAGCCGCAGACGACACGGACCTCCCCCGCGAAAGCGTTCGCCGCGGCGAGCCCGACCGCGAAAATGGCGCCGCACACGATCCAGCGCCGCGCGCCGACCGCGCGCGACGTCGAGATCGAGATCCTCTTCTGCGGAGTGTGCCACTCCGACCTGCACCAAGTGCGGAACGAATGGCACGGCGTGATGCCGACGACCTACCCGTGCGTGCCCGGTCACGAGATCGTCGGCAAGGTTCGGCGCGTCGGCAAGGACGTGAAGCAGCTCCGCGAGGGCGAGATCGTCGGCGTGGGATGCATGGTCGACTCCTGCCGCACGTGTCCGAGCTGTCGCGAAGGCTTCGAGCAGTACTGCGAGCCGGGCGCGACGTTCACGTACAACTCACCGGACAAGCACCTCGGCGGCGTCACCTTCGGCGGCTACTCCGAGAGCATCGTGGTCGACGAGGCGTTCGTCGTCCGCGTCCCCTCGAAGCTCGATCCGGCGAAGGCGGCGCCGCTCCTGTGCGCGGGGATCACGACGTTCTCGCCGCTGCGCCACTTCGGCGTGAGCCGCGGGCAGAAGGTCGGCATCGTCGGCCTCGGCGGCCTGGGCCACATGGGCGTCAAGTTCGCGCACGCGATGGGCGCGCGCGTCGTCGTGTTCACGACGTCGCCGCACAAGAAGGCCGACGCGAAGCGCCTGGGCGCGCACGAGGTCGTCGTGTCGAAGAACGCGAGCGAGATGACGCCGCACGCGGGCTCGTTCGACTTCATCCTCGACACCGTGGCCGCCGCGCACGATCTAAATCCCTACATCGATCTGCTGAAGCGCGATGCGACCTTGACGCAGGTCGGCGCGCCGCCCGAGCCGGTGCCGCTCAACATGTTCGGCTTGATCTTCAAGCGTCGCCGGATCGCGGGTTCGGTGATCGGCGGCATCCGCGAGACGCAGGAGATGCTCGACTTCTGCGCGGCGAACGACGTCG
>CAZQHA010000647.1:0-2582 GCA_964592795.1 uncultured Planctomycetaceae bacterium
GGGCGCTCTACCTGACCGGCACGGCGATGGACTCGGTCGGCTGGATCGGGATCATCATCCTGATCGGCGTCGAGGTGAACCACGGCATCGTGCTGATCGACCGCATCCACGCGCTGCGCGCCGAAGGAGTCGAGCGCACGGCGGCGATCCTCGAGGGCTGCAAGAACCGCGTGCGTCCGATCCTGATGACCGCGCTCGCCGCGGTGATGGGACTCTACCCCTTGGCGGTGACGGAGCCGACGGGCGAAGGCATCGACTACCGCGCGCTCGCGACGTGCGTCGCCGGCGGATTGATCGTGAGCACCGTGTTCACCCTGTGGGTGGTTCCGCTCGCCTACTCGCTGCTCGACGATTTGGCGAGCGCTTTCGCTGCACGGATGCGGTGGAGCTTGCGGCGCAAGGGATCGGCGGTCCAAGAAGCGAGCGCGGTCCCGGCGACGAATTGACGCTCACCGGCGAACCTTTACCGGCGTCTCTTCGTCGGTAGACTACGCCGCCCTTCGACGAACCCGGCGCCGTCCGACACGATGCGGGCAGGCGCCCCGCTCCTTGACCCCACGACCATGGCCCTCGATCCCAAGAGCTCCACGCGCACGCGACCGACGCGCGCCGACTCGGTGATCGGCATCGTCGTGTCTCGGTTCCACGAGGAGTTGACCGGCGCGATGCTCGCGTCCGCGAAGACGGAGCTCGCGGCGTGCGGCGTGAGCGAAGATGACATCCATGTCATCTGGGCGCCCGGCTCGTTCGAGCTGCCGATCCTCGCGCATCACCTCGCCGAGAAGCGCGACATCGAAGCCGTCCTGTGCCTGGGCATCGTCCTCAAGGGCGAGACCGAGCACGACCGCTACGTCGCCGAGGGCGCCGTCCACGGGATCGTGCAAGCCAGCCTGAGGAGCGGCGTCCCGATCCTGCTCGGCGTGCTGACGTGCGCGACGCTCGAGCAAGCTCGGGCACGCGCCTTGCCGGTCGCGCTCGGCGGCCGAGAGGACAAGGGCCGCGAGGTCGCGCGGTCCGCCATCGAGACCCTGCTCGCCTTGGACGCCATCCGGGAGCTACCCATTTGAAGAAGCGTTCGCGCGCGCGCGAGCTCGCGCTCCAGTTCCTGTATCAACTCGACCTGCGCGGCGAGGAGCTCCTTCCGGAGTCGCGCGAGTTCATCCGCAGCGAGGAGAAGGACCTCGAGACCGGCAAGTTCGCGCAGCGCCTCGTCGAGGGGACGTTCGAGCACAGGAGCGAGATCGACCGCATGATCCAGGACGTCGCGCAGAACTGGAATATCTCGCGGATGGCGGTCGTCGACCGGAACGTGCTGCGCCTGGCGACGTTCGAGCTCCTCCACTGCCAGGACATCCCGCCCAAGGTCGCGATCAACGAGGCGATCGAGCTCGGCAAGCGCTACTCGACGTCGAACTCCGGCGCCTTCATCAACGGCATCCTCGACAAGATCATGAACCGTTCCCCCGCTCCCGGCGGCGAAGACGCCGGAACGAACGGCAGCGTGCATCGGCCCGAGGACGACCCTCCGATGACCGCGCCGAAACGCCCCGCCGCAGGAAAGCCGAGCACCGGCGCTTGATGCGCGCGGGCGTTCCGTGATGGGACTCTTCGAGCGTCTCAAGGAACGTCTGACGCGCACGCGCGAGGCGCTGTCGGACAAGATCTCGGGCGTTTTTCGCGGCGGGCGGCCGATCGATCAAGCGCTTTTCGACGAGCTCGAGGAGCTCCTCTACACGTCCGACCTCGGCCCGGTCGCGGCGAGCGTCACGAGCGAGCTCGCGCGCGCGCACGTGCGCGGCGAGATCAAGGGCGAGGCGGACGTGCGCGCGCAGCTGCGCAAGACGCTGCTCGAGCGTCTGGGCACGAAGGGCGGCGAGATCGCGCTGACGCACAAGCCGACTGTCATCCTCGTCGTCGGCGTCAACGGATCGGGCAAGACGACGTCGATCGCGAAGCTCGGTCACCGCTTCAAGATGCAGGGCCGGCGCGTCCTGCTCGGCGCGGGCGACACGTTCCGAGCCGCGGCGGCGGATCAGCTCGAGATCTGGGCGCAGCGCAACGGCGCGGACTTCGTGCGCCACAAGGCCGGCGGCGATCCGGCGGCGGTGGCGTACGAAGCCGTCGACACGGCGATCGCGCGCGGCATCGACGTCGTGCTCGTCGACACGGCGGGACGATTGCACACGCAGAAGAACCTGATGGACGAGCTCGCCAAGGTGCGCCGCGTGATCGACCGGCGCCTGCCCGGAGCGCCACACGAGACGCTGCTCGTGCTCGACGCGACGAACGGCCAGAACGCGATCCAGCAAGCCAAGCAGTTCACGGCCGCGGTCGAAGTCACCGGGCTCGTTCTGGCCAAGCTCGACGGGACCGCGCGCGGCGGCGCGGTGTTCGGCATCCAGGACGCGCTGGGCCTGCCCGTGCGCTACATCGGGACCGGCGAGGAGCTCGACCGGCTGGAGCCGTTCGATCCAGAGGTTTTCGTCGACGCGATCGTGTCCGCATCATGATGGGCGAATGAACGAGCGGGCGGACTCCCCGTCGGATGCCGCGACCGAGCGCGCGCAGCGATGGGACGTGAT
>CAZQHA010000648.1:0-2580 GCA_964592795.1 uncultured Planctomycetaceae bacterium
CGCGCGACGCTCTACACGAAGGAGAACCACACCAACGTCACCTTCGACGACGTCGCCGGCGATCAGGAAGCCAAGGAAGAGGTCCGCGAAGTGGTCGAGTTCCTGAAGAACCCGAGCCGCTTCACCCGCATCGGCGGCCGAATCCCGCGCGGCATCCTGCTGGTCGGGCCTCCGGGCTGCGGCAAGACGCTGCTCGCCAAGGCGATCGCCGGCGAGGCCGAAGTCCCGTTCTTCTCGATCAGCGGCTCGGACTTCGTCGAGATGTTCGTCGGCGTCGGCGCGAGCCGCGTGCGCGACCTCTTCAAGCAAGCGCGCGAGAACTCGCCGTGCATCATCTTCCTCGACGAGATCGACGCCGTCGGACGCCGCCGCGGCTCGGGCCTCGGCGGTGGTCACGACGAGCGCGAGCAGACGCTCAACGCGATCCTCGTCGAGATGGACGGCTTCGGCACCGACGAAGGCATCATCCTCGTCGCGGCGACGAACCGCCCCGACGTACTCGATCCAGCGCTACTGCGACCCGGCCGTTTCGACCGCGAAGTCGTGATCGATCTGCCCGACGTGCGCGGGCGCGAGGAGATCTTCAAGGTCCACCTGAAGAAGATCAAAGCCGGTCCCGACGTCGATCTCGCGACGCTCGCGCGCTCGACGCCCGGTTACTCCGGAGCCGACATCGCCGCGATCATCAACGAGGCCGCGATCATGGCCGTCCTCCAGAAGAAGGACGAGGTCACGATGGAGCACCTCGAGGAAGCGCGTGACAAGGTGCGCTACGGCCGCCAGAAGAAGTCGCGCAAGTTCGAGGAAGAGGATCGCAAGATCACCGCGTACCACGAAGCCGGTCACGCGGTCGTCGCCGCGGTGCTGCCCGACATCGACAGCCCGCACAAGGTGACGATCGTGCCGCGCGGCCGTGCGCTGGGCTCGACGATGGTGCTCCCCGACAAGGAGAGCTACCACATGCAGAAGAAGAAGATGCTCGGCAACCTCGCCGTGCTCTTCGGCGGCCGCGTGTCGGAAGCGCTCTTCTGCGGCGACATCTCCGCCGGAGCGTCGGACGACATCCGCCGCGCGACCGAGATGGCGCGCGCGATGGTCACCGAGCTCGGGATGAGCGACAAGATCGGCGCGATCAACTACGCCGAGCGCCAAGGCTCCGACTTCCTCGGCACGGAGTTGATGAGCGGCAAGTGGCACTCCGAGCAGACGGCGCGCGAGATCGACGAGGAGGTCGGCCGCTTCCTCAAGGAGGCGTACCAGATCGCCGAGCGCGTCGTGCGCGAGAACGCCGCCGCGGTCGAACGCATCACGCTGTCGCTGCTCCATTACGAGACGATCACGGGCGAGGAGATCGCGAGGCTGCTCCAAGGAGCGGTCGTCGAGACCCTGCGCCCGCCGACGCCGAGCGGGAAGGTCGCGTCGACGCCGAGCTACGTGCCCTCGTCGACGCCGAAGGTCCTGCCGGGAGACATCCCGGGCAAGCCGGGCCTCTCGCCCGCGTGACCGACGCTGACTTCGACTCGCATCCCAGTCTCGGTGCATTGGCACGACGAATCGCGCCGCGCGGTTTTTCGGCCCCCGCGTGCGAGCGAGTGGAAACCGTTCGTGTTGCGGTGCGACACGGCGTGCTCAAGCGATCGGAGAGCGCGCAGCTCACCGCGCTAACCCATCACGGGGGTGCGCTCGAGCTGCGTGCCGACGGACAGCATGCGGGGCGGAGCGAATGTGTGCTTTCCGCTCCGCGCACGCTCCTCACCGGAGCTTCGTCGAGCACGCTCGTTCGATCTCTGCTCTACGCGCACGACTCGACCGCGTCGACACCAGGTCCGGTGCGCCTGATGGGCGTGATCAACGTGACACCGGACAGCTTCTCCGACGGCGGGCGGTTCCGTGACTCGGCGCAGGCCGTGGAACACGGGCTCGCGCTCGCCGCGGCGGGCGCCGAGATGCTCGACGTCGGCGGGGAGTCGACGCGGCCCGGATCGGAGCCGGTGGCGCTCGAGGAAGAGCTCGCGCGGGTGATCCCGGTCGTGTCCGAGCTCGCGCGCCGTACGGGCGTCGCGATCAGCGTCGACACGCAGAAGAGCGAGGTGGCGCGGCGCGCGCTCGAAGCCGGCGCCTCGATCGTCAACGACGTCAGCGCGGGCCGTTTCGATCCGCGGATGATCGCGACGGTCGCGGAGCACCGCGCCGGTTACGTGGCGATGCACATGCAAGGCACGCCGCGCGACATGCAGTCGAACCCGACGTACGGCGATCCGGTGAGCGACGTGCTCGAGTTCCTGCGGGAGCGCGCGTCGTCATGCCTGGCCGCTGGGATCGATCCCGCGCGCTTGTGGATCGACCCCGGCATCGGCTTCGGCAAGCGCCTCGAGCACAACGTGGAGCTCTTGCGCCGTCTGCCGGAACTGCGCTCGCTCGGGATCCCGATCTGCCTCGGAGTGTCGCGCAAGTCGTTCATCGGCGCGCTCGCCGGCCGGCGCAGCGAAGCGCTCGGTCTCCGCGCCGAAGACGCGGCCACGATCGACCGGCGCGCGGGCACCGCGGCCGCGCTCTCGATCGGCATCCTCGGCGGCGCCG
>CAZQHA010000649.1:0-2575 GCA_964592795.1 uncultured Planctomycetaceae bacterium
GGCCCGTGTCGTCGGCGGTCTCCGCCAACGGGTGGCAGGCGTCGCACGAGCTCTGCGCGTGCGCTCCCTCGATCGCGAACGCGGTCCAGCGCGCGTGGTCGAACCCTTCCTGCGGTAGGTCGGCGAACTTCGTGGTCGCGTGACAGCGCGCGCACTCGCCCTCGTCGATCTTCGGGAGGGAGCGCGTGAAACGCGCGAAGAAGCCGTCGTGCGCGTCGGCGTGGCAGCCTTCGCACTGCAGCGCCGTGCCGTGGAACTCGCGCGGCTCCGACTCCGCCGGGATCGTGTGGCACTCGTTGCAGTCGGTCTCGACGTGCGAACCCGTGAGCTGAAACGCCGTCTCCGCGTGCTTCTCGACCGTGAACACGTGCGGCTCGAAGTGGTGGCGGTCGTGGCACGAGAGGCAGCTCGACTGGGCGACGGGGGAATCGTCGAACTGCCCGCCGTGCGGATCCTCGTGGCATGCGGCGCACTCGTCGGCGCCGCGGCCGGGATAGCGCGCCTGGAAGTCCGGGAGCTCGGGGACGTGGCACTCGTCGCACGTCACCTGATCGTGGGGCAGCTCGATCGGGAAGCCCGAGCGCGCATGTTGCTCGGGCGAGATCGAAAGCCGATCGTCGCGGAAGCTCTCGTGCGGGGCTTCGTGACAGACGACGCAGCTGCGATCGACCGGCATCGTCGCGAGCGCCGCGACTCCGACCACGAACTCGCGCGCGTGCGGCGACTCGTGGCACTGCTCGCACGTGCGCATCGGGGGCCGGTTCGCGCCGTCGCCGAGCGCCTCGAGGGAGTGCGTGCTCGCTTCGGCGTGGCACTCGCGGCAGCCGACGTCGCCGTGTCCGCCGACGAGCGGCAGGTGCTTCTCGTGTCCGAGCGAGAAGAGCGCGTCCCACTTCGACTGGCCGTGGCAGCTCGCGCAGGCGACGACCATCCGGCCCTCGTGCGGGTCCTCGTGGCAGCTCGCGCAGTCCTGGTCGAGCCCGAGGAAGCGCTTCTGGCCTTTCTCGAGGACCGGCGCGAGCGCGTGCTCGTGACACTCCGTGCACGCGAGCGCGATGTGCGCGCCGTTCATGTCGAAGCCGATCTTGTTGTGATCGAACTCGCCCGGACGCGGCACGCCGGCCTGGACGAAGCTCAACCGGTTCACCAGGCGGAACTCGGCGCCGTGGTGCTCGATGTGGCAGACCGCGCACGAGCGCGCCAGTCCTGGTTCCGCCGAACCGTGCAACCCCTCGCGCGTCTCGATCTGCGCGCCGATGTCGCCGTGACACTCGAGGCAGCTGTCGGTCATGTTCGAGAACCAGCCGCCGTGGCACGACGAGCAGCCGCTCTTGCCGACGAGATCCGACTCGCGCTCGTGGACGGTCGCGAGAGCGCCGGGCGACGTGCGCTCGAGGTCGACCACCGCCGCGAAGCCGACCGCCATCGCGGACAGCACGGCGATCCAGAAGCTCGCGCCGTGCCGCCTCACGTCATCCTCCCTTCGAGCATCGACGTGCCGTAGGTGAGCACGTACACGACGTGCAGCACGATCAAGAGGACCATCAGCACCGCGATCCATCGGTGCAGGTAGCGCCACCCGCCGAGGAGCGCGCGCAAGTCCTCGTAGTGCGCCGCGGCGAGCGCCGTTCGGTGCGCGTGCCGCGCGAGGTGCAGCGTCTCGTGCACGCGGTCGGCGGGAATACCCTCGCGCTCGCCTTCGCGCGCGAGATCGGCGAGCACCGCCTTGAGCTCACGCTCGCCGCGCACGAGCGCGATCGCCCGTCCGAGCAGGGAGCTGCGCCACTGCTGCGATTGGATCAGACTCGCGAGCCGGGACTGCACGCGCAGGACGTAGGCGCGCTGACCCCTGTCCCAGCTCTCGATCATGCGATCGAGCTTCAGCTTCACCTCCTCGATCTCGAGCTCGCGCCCGTTCGCGGCGCGCGGGAGGTACGCGTAGAAGTAGCGGCCGATCGCCCCCGTCACGAGGAGCACGGCGAGCGCGAGGAACGCGTGTCCGCCGACCGTGTCGCGCGGCGACATCGCGCCGTGGAGCATCGCGCACAGGAGCGCGAGGATCCCGGTGGCGACGTGCGACGTCATCCAGGCGCGCAACGATCCGATCTGGAAGCGAAAGCGCGGCGAGCGGCGGACGAGGTAGAGGAGGTTGACCGCGATCAGCACCGTCGCGCCGATGCCGAGCCACAGCCCGACGCCGCGCCCGGACCGCAGGAAGGCGTGCTTGGCGTTCGCGGCGCGCTCGCTGCGCTCGAGGAAATAGTAGTCGGAGTGCCACAGCGCGAACGCCAGCGCGCAGAGCGACAGCGCGAAGCCGATCGCGAGCGCCTTCGTGAGGCCGGTGCCCTTCTCGACGACCGGTTCCGCGGGCTTGCGCAAGGACGCGTCGAACGAAACCCCCGAGCGTCCCAGCAGCTCGAACGGCGCGACGCCGCCGGCCATCACGAACACTTCGTCGTTCGCGAGCGCGAACCGCTCGGTCCGGGCGCCGTCTTCGACTTCGACCTCCGCCGAGTCGGTGTTCACGGTCACGCGCGCGGTGAGCGGGTTGCCCGGCGCAATGAGCCAGCGCGCG
>CAZQHA010000650.1:0-2574 GCA_964592795.1 uncultured Planctomycetaceae bacterium
CACTCGGGATTCGGCCTGTGGGCGCGCGACAACCACTGCATCGGCTGGGGAAAGGGCGACACGCCGCTCCCGATCGTGTGGGTCGACTACGTCGCCGACGCGCTCGCGGCGTACGAGAAGAGCGATCTCAACGGGCGCGCGCTGAACCTGTGCGCGAAGCCGCCGCTCACCGCGGCCGAGATGATCGCCGAGCTGCGGCGCGCCACTGGGCGCGACCTCCACTTCCATCCGCGGTCGCTCTTCGTCTCGCAGCTGACGGAGATCGGAAAGTGGATGGTCAAGGTCGCCGGACGCCGTCCAGGCGTGGAATTCCCCTCGTGGCGCGATCTCAAGGCGCGCGCGCTCGACGTGCCGTTCAGCTCGCGCACCGCGCGCGACGTGCTCGGATGGAAGCCCGTCGGGGAGCGCGAAGCGTTCCTCGATCGCACCGTCCGCATCTACGCACCGAAGCGCTGATCGGAGCCGCTTCAGTCGCCGCGGCGCGGGAGCCGACAAGCTCGCATTCCCCAACCCGTTCCGAGGGAGGCGCGCGTGAAACTCGAAACATTCTCGTACTCGTCCGGTCGAGGTTGGTCCACGGTCCCGTTCCCGCCGCTCGATTCGCCGCGCACGCTCGTGATCGTGTTCGGAGCGTCCCGCTTCATCGACGATCCCGCGCCGATCGACGCCTTGCGCAGCGCCTACCCTCACTCGCACCTGGTCGGCTGCTCGACCTCGGGGGAGATCTTCGACGACGCACTGTCGGACGATTCGCTCGCCGTCGCGATCGCGCGATTCGATGCCTCGGACGTCGACACCGCCAGCGCCGAGGTGGACAGCGGCACCGGATCCTTCGCGGCCGGTCAAGAGCTCGCCGCCGAGCTTGCACGTGAGGATCTGAAGGCGATCCTCGTGCTGTCCGACGGACTTCAAGTGAACGGCAGCGAGCTCGTGCGCGGGGTGAACTCCGTTGTGTCCGACCGCGTGGTCGTCACGGGCGGGCTCGCCGGCGACGGCGCGCGATTCCAACGCACGTGGGTGCTCGGACCCCGCGGTCCGCGCTCGGGCCTCGTGTCCGCGGTCGGGTTGTACGGCGCGCGGCTGCGCGTCGGTCACGGCTCCAAGGGCGGCTGGGACGTCTTCGGTCCACAACGGCGCATCTCGCGATCGAACGGAAACGTGCTGTACGAGCTCGACGGACGTCCGGCGCTCGCGTTGTACAAGGAGTATCTCGGCGAACGCGCATGCGGATTGCCCGCGACGGCATTGCTATTTCCGCTCGCGGTGCGGCGGAGCGCGCACGACGACAAGGTCCTGGTCCGCACGGTGCTGGCGATCGATGAGGCGGCGCAATCAATGACGTTCGCGGGCGACGTGCCTGAAGGGTGCATCGCGCAGCTGATGCGCGCGAACTTCGAGCGATTGATCGAGGGCGCGTCGGCCGCCGCCATCCACACGCTGACGCGCTCCGCAGGGGATTCGATCGAGGACGTGCTCTCGATCGCCATCTCGTGCGTCGGACGCCGCTTGATCCTGGGCGAGCGTACCGAGGAGGAAATCGAAGCGGTGCTCTCAGGGCTCCCGCGAAATACACGGCAGATTGGCTTCTACAGCTACGGAGAGATTTCGCCGTTCGCCATCGGCGCGTCCGACTTGCACAACCAGACGATGACGCTCACAACGATCCAGGAGGACTGAGCGCATGCTCCACCCCTTGATCCAGCGACAGCTCGATCGCTGCGGAATCGACGAGCTCGTTCCGCCGGCGGATCCCGTCGCGTGGGCGAAGCTTCTGCAACGGATCAGCAATTCGTACCGCCAGTCCGACGAGGAACGGAGAATGGAGGAGCACTCGCTGCGCGTGCTGTCTGCCGAGATGCTCCACTTGAACGAGTCGTTGCGCGCGTCGCAGAGCTCGCTCGCGGCGGAGCGCGACAAGCTGCGCGCCATGATCACGTCCCTCGGCGACGGACTGTGCGTGCTCGACCGAGACGGGTGCTGTCAATTCATCAATCCCGAAGGCCGACGGTTGCTAGGACTCGACGGCACGGAGGAGATCGGCCGCCACTTGCTCGCGACATGCACGCGGATGTGCGCGAGCGACGTTACCGCGGGTGTTCAAATCCGGGAGGAAGACGGCAGCTTCTACCGCCAGGGTGAGACGCGCTTTCCAGTGTCCTACGTGCTGAGTCCAATCCTGCGCGACGGCGCAGTCTCCGGCGCGGTTCTCGTCTTCCGCGACACGAGCGAGCGCAAGCGCGCGCAAGACGCGCTCGAGCGCGAGCACCAGAAGCTCCACAACATCATCGTGGAAGCACCTATCCCAATGGCGCTGTTCGACGCGCAGATGCGCTACTTGGCGCACAGCCAGCGCTGGCTGAAGGACTACGAGCTCGAAGGCCAGTCCATCCTGGGTCGGTCGCACTACGACGTCTTCCCCGACATTCCCGATCGCTGGAGAGCGATCCACCAGCGCTGTCTCGCCGGCGAAGTGATCACGAATCCCGAGGACGTGTTCGAGCGCGCCGACGGCTCCAGGATCTACCTGCGCTGGGCGATCCACCCTTGGTACACGATCGAGGGAACCATCGGGGG
>CAZQHA010000651.1:0-2565 GCA_964592795.1 uncultured Planctomycetaceae bacterium
GATCCACTCGATGCCGGCGAGGTCGAGGTGGTTCGTCGGCTCGTCGAGCAGCAGGAGGTCCGAACCGGACACCAGCTCGCGCGCGAGCGCCGTACGACTGCGCTCGCCGCCCGAGAGCGTGCGCGCTTCTCGGTCCCAGAGATCGGGCTTGAGGCCGATGCCGGACATCACGGTCTCGACGCGCCGCTCGAGCTCCCAGCCTCCGAGCTCCTCGATGCGCTGGCTGAGGCGGTCGTGATCCTTCATCGCGCGCTCGAGCTCGTCGCCGCTCGAGTTTGAGAGCAGCGCGTTGACGCGGTCGAGCTCGGCGATCGTCGCGCGCGTTTCCTCGAGCCCGCCCTCGACGTACGCGCGCACCGTGACGCCGGGATCGAAGTGGGGGCGCTGCGGCACGTGTCCCAGGCGCGCGTTCTTGCGCAGCTTGACCGTGCCCCAATCCGGCGCTTCGAGCCCTTCGACGAGCTTGAGGAGCGTCGTCTTGCCGCCGCCGTTGCGGCCGACGAGGCCCACCTTCTCGCCCGGATCGAGCGTCAAGCTCGCGCCGGAGAGCACTTCGAGCGCGCCGAAGTGCTTCTTCACGTTCTCGACGATCAGGAGGGACATGCGCCGTTTCCGAAGCGAAGCAGGATATCCGACCGGAAAGTTCTTCCACCGCGGCGACGCGCGCTTTCTCGGCATTGGCGCCGACCGGTCAACGACTTATCCGCCGGGCGCGAGGAATCGCTCAGGCTTCGCGGCCGCCGGCCGATATCCGCGTCATGAACATCTCGAGACTTGGTCAACCCAGCGGCTTTGGCACCGGCACACCGAGAGCCGGCAAGACGGACACGCGGCCGACGGCGGCGCCCAAGCGCGAAGGCACGGCGCCGGTCGACGGCGTCGGCACGTCGGCTCCGGACTCGAGCGCGCGCATCGCGGCATTCGAGGAGTCGCTCTCGTCGCGCATCGACCAGATGGCGGCGTCGGGCAAGTTCAGCCCGCGGCAGCTCGCGGCGCTCGAAGGCGCGAAGGATCAGCTCAGCTCGATGATGGCGCGGCTCGACCGCGCGTTCTTCGAGGACGGAAGCTTCGATCCGCAGGCGTCCGACGTGCTGAAGCACATCATGGACGTGACCTCCGAGTCGCTGAACGCGGTGCTCGGACAAGGTCCGCGCACGCCTGGACGTCTCGTCGGCGTGCAGCAGCACGAGTTCGGGTACGCTCGCGACGGCGTCAACGCTGCGAGCGGCTCGGTCGACAAGATCGCCTGACGCGCCCGTAGTTCGAAGGTCACGTGCGCTTCGTCCGCTTCGGCGCGCGGACGGCGCGCGTGCTCGCTTTCGACGAGGTGTTGAGCGCCACGGCGCCGCGAATCAGCGCCTTGAACGCCTTCTCGTCGATCGTCTCGCCCTCGCGGATGTCGATGGCGCGCCGCGTGTTGCCTTCGAGGCTGGAGTTGAAGAGACCGGAAGGATCGTCGAGCGACGCGCCCTTGGCGAACGTCAGCTTGACGGCGCTCTTGTAGGTCTCGCCGATGCAGAGGATCCCGCCGTGCGACCACACCGGCACGCCGCGCATCGAGTTGGACGGCTTGCGCCATTTCACCTCTTCAACCGCGTCGGGATCGGCCTGCTCGATGAGCTTGCGGATCCGCGCGAGCGTCTCGCCCCGCCAATCGATCGATTGCTTCAGGTGCGCGTCGCTGGAGCCTTTCTTCTTCGTTGTCATGTTCGTCTCACATTCGCACGCCGGGCAATTGGCTCGCTTGCTTCACCCACGAGGCGAGCTGTGCTTCGTCGAGCGCATCGTCCTCGTGGATGTCGAGGTAACGCACGTCCTTCTGATTCGACTGACCCGGAGGGAGCGGACGCAACGATGCCCCGCGGAAGAAACCCACTTTGACGTACTTCGCGAAGCAATGCAGGCTGAGAAACCAGCCCTCGTCTTCGACGCCATAGAAGGGCGAGTTCCATTTCACGGCCTTCTCCACGCCGGGAACGGCGCGCGAGACGATCGCGTCCAGGCGACGGCCGACGTCGCGCTTCCACCCCGGCATGGCCTTGATGTAGGCCTGCACCGGAGCGTCGCCGTAACCCTTCGCGATCTGAGGATTGCCGCCGGAAAGGAGCTTCGGCTTGCGCGCGGGCCGCTTGGCCGCGGTCTTCTTCGTCGTCTTGCCAGCCATCGTCAGGTCCTCTTCAGCACGAGCACGACGTCGAGCTGCTCGTCCGACAGCGTGCGCGGGCGTTCCGGTCGATAGGTGAAGTCGTACGTCGCGGCGAGGTCGAGCTCGGGCACGCTCGCGAGCAACGCGCGCACCTGCCGTGCATCGTACGTCCGGAACCGCCAGCGCGTCTCGTAGCGGAGCTTGCGCATTCCGCGGGTCACGAGGAGGCGCGTCCGCACGTCCTCGAGCCGAGCGCGTCGATCGGCCGGCCACACTTGGGTGTTGCAGACGACGCGAGTGCGCCCGCGCGTCGCGACCCAGCGCTCGCGCGAGAGGGCGTCGCTTGCGTAGTCGGTGAGGTGGAAGCCGAGCACATAGATTCCGCCCGGTGACAGCGCGTGTGCGATCGATCGCAGGTG
>CAZQHA010000652.1:0-2560 GCA_964592795.1 uncultured Planctomycetaceae bacterium
GGGCGGCCCGCCCTAATTTCGGACTCGCGAGCCTCACGCGACCGTTTCCGAGAACCCGATTTCCAACGGTGGGTCCCGTTGCGTCTCAGGCCTTGGCCTTCTTCTTCCCCTTCTTCTCAGCCGCAGGCGCCTCGGCGGCCGCCTCGGCTGCTTTCTTCGTCTTGCTCTTCGACTTCTTCGGCTCCGCCTTCGCCTCGGGCTCGCTCGTCTCGACCTTCGCGGATCGCTCGACGAACTCGAGGATCGCACGCTGGCCGTTGTCGCCCAGGCGCGACTTCGAGAGCCGCAGGATGCGGCAGTACCCGCCCGGTCGCGCCTTGAAGCGCGGCCCGATCGTGTCGAACAGCTTCGACACGGTCATCGGATCGCGCAGCGCCGCGAATGCACGGCGGCGATGGTGCTGCGTCGGCTCCTTCGAGAGCGTGACGAGCTTCTCGACGAACGGCTTCAGGACCTTGGCCTTGGGCAAGGTCGTGATGACGCGCTCGTGCTCGATCAGCGAGTTCGCCATGTTCCGCGTCATCGCGATGCGATGGCTGGTGGTCCGTCCGAGCTTGTTGCCGGCTACGCGATGTCGCATGTCTTCCGTCTCTCTGTGCGCGGCTAGACCGCCATGCCGAGCGTCAGCCCGCGTTCCGCGAGCTTCGTCTTGATCTCGGCCAGGCTGGTCTTGCCCAGGTTCTTCAGGTTCATGACCTCGCTCTCGGAGAGCCGGACGAGGTCGCGGATCGTCTGCATGTTCGCGCCGTCCAGACAATTGCGCGCGCGCACCGAGAGCTCGAGATCGGAGATCGGGCTCGCCAGGAGCCCGGTGAGCTCCGTGCTCTCGCGGTTCTTGCGGTTGAACTCGCTCGTCGAGGGATCCTCGGCGACCGGATGCTCGTCGCGGCTCTGGCTGTAGAGCACGAAGGGGTTCAGGTGCTTGCGGTAGATCTTCGAAGCTTCGACGAGCGCGAGCTCGGGCGTCACCGTGCCGTCGGTCCAGATCTCGAGCACGAGCCGGTCGTAGTTGGTCAGCTTGCCGACGCGCGTCGCCTCGATCGTGTAGCGGACGCGGTGCACGGGCGAGAAGATCGAATCGACCGGGATCGTGCCGAGCGGGTTGTACTCCGACACGTTCTCGTCCGAGGGCACGTAGCCGCGGCCCTTTTTCACGACCATCTCGACGTTGAGCGAGCGGTCCTTGGTCAACGTCGCGATGTGCAGCTCGGGGTTCGCGACCTTCGCGTCGCCTTCGCACACGACGTCCGCGCCCGTGACCGGGCCCTTGCCCGACTTCGCGATCTTGCACGTGATCGGGTTCTGACCTTCGTACTGAACGCGCAGGCGCTTCAGGTTCAGGATGATGTCGGTGACGTCTTCGTAGACGCCCTCGAGCGACTCGAACTCGTGAGCCGCGCCTTCGATGCGCACCGACGCGACGGCCGTGCCCTCGATCGAGGAGAGCAGCACGCGGCGGAGGCCGTTGCCGATCGTGTGCCCGAAGCCGCGCTCGAACGGCTCGATCATGAATCGGCCGTACTGCGACGACAGGCTTTCCTTGTCGGGCTGCACCTTGCTCGGCAGCTCGAAATTCCTCCAGCGAATTCTCATGTGGCGTGTTCTCCGGTGTCTCTGGGCCGCGTCGGACGGGGAGACGCGTCGATTCCTTCGAGCAGAGCGACGTTACTTCGAGCAGAGCTCGATGATCAGTTGTTCTTGGATCGGGTGCGGGATGTCTTCGCGGCGCGGGATGCCGACGATACGGGAGGTGAGCGTGTCGCTCGAGACTTCGAGCCAAGCCGGGACCGGCTGCGACTTGTTCACCTCGACGGAGTCGGAAACCATCTTGCGCGTGTTCTCGGCCGTGCCGGGCGTGACGGCGTCGCCGGGGCGCACCTGGTACGACGCGATGTCGACCTTCTTGTCGTTCACGCGGAAGTGGCCGTGATTGATCATCTGCCGCGCGTGGTTGCGCGAGAGCGCGAATCCGCTCGCGAGCACGACGTTGTCGAGCCGGCGCTCGAGGAGCATCATCAGGTTCTCGCCCGTGTTGCCCTTGAGCCGCTCCGCCTCGCGGAAGTACAGCTTGAACTTGCGCTCGGGCACGCCGTAGATGCGCTTCAGCTTCTGCTTCTCGCGGAGGCGCACGCCGTACTCGGTGACCTTGGCGCGTTTCTGAGCGTGGACGCCCGGCGGATAGTCACGGCGCGACACCGCGCACTTCTCGGTGAAACAGCGCTGCCCCTTCAGGAAGAGCTTCATGCCCTCGCGGCGGCAGAGCTTGCACTTGTTGTCCGTGTAACGAGACATCTGTGTTTTCCTTCGTGGGGCCGGTTAGACGCGGCGGCGCTTGCGGGCGCGGCAGCCGTTGTGCGGGAGCGGCGTCACGTCCTCGATGGAGATGACTTTTAGGCCAGAGTTCGCGAGCGCGCGAACCGCCGACTCGCGGCCGGAACCGGCGCCCTTCACGCGCACCTCGACCTCGCGCACGCCTTGACGCATCGCGAACGCTGCGGCTTGCTCGGCCGCGCGCTGCGCCGCGAACGGCGTGCTCTTGCGCGTGCCCTTGAATCCGACC
>CAZQHA010000653.1:0-2560 GCA_964592795.1 uncultured Planctomycetaceae bacterium
GACTTCACGCGCAAGCTGATGCAGCCCGCGTGGTACAGCTCGTCGGAGAAGAAGGCGCGCTGGGGTTTCCTGAAGTCGCTGCCGCTCTCGCACACCGAGGGTCGCTTCGTGTTCGTGCACGGAAGTCCGCGCGATCCGGTGCGCGAGTACGTGCTGTCGACCGACGGCTTCTTGAATCCCGACAAGCTGCGCGCGGTGTTCAACTCGTTCGAGGGCATTGCGATCGGCGGCCACACGCACCATCCGGGCATGCACGACGCCGACCTGCGCTTCCACGGCCTCGGCGGCGCGGAGACGGTGACGATGGAGCTGCCCGAGCGGGAGAAGTGCTTCCTGAACGTCGGCTCGGTCGGCCAGCCGCGCGACGGCGACAACCGCGCGTGCTACGCGGTGCTCGAGGACGACCGGATCACCTGGCACCGAGTGTCCTACGACTTCCAAGCGACCGCGGCGAAGATCCTCGCGACCGGCGAGCTCTCCGAGGTGCTCGCGCGACGGCTCGCGCTCGGCAAGTGACGCCGTGGCGGGCGCGTCCGCCCGCTCGAAAGTCGCCGCTCGACGCTCCCCGCCGCGCGGTCGCGCGTGGACAATGCGCCCGCGGCATCGCCGAGGCCCGCTCGCTCTCGTCGCGACCGTTCGTCCGCGCGTCCGCGCCGCGCGGGGTGCGTCGACCCCACGTTCTCCAACGGAGCTGACCATGCGCCTCTTCGTCGCGCTGTGCCTCTCGTCGTTCCTCCAGAGCGCAGCGCTCGCCCAACTGACCGTCGTCGCGACCGATCCGCCGATGCACGCGCTCCACCGCGCGCCCAACACGTCGATCGTGATCGACTTCGACCGCGCGCTGTCCGCGGCGTCGCTCGGCAACGTCCACGTCTACGGCCGCAGCAGCGGCGGGATCGCAGGGAGCACGTCGCTCGAGAACGGCGACGCGCGCCTGCGCTTCCGTCCGTCGCGCCCGCTGATCGCGGGCGAGACGGTCGACGTGCTGCTCGCCGAGGGGTTGCAGGCTCAGGACGGCTCGTTCCTGCGCACCGAGGGCTACGCCTTCAGCTTCCGCGTGCGCACCGAGGCCGCGCCGCGCGTCTTCACCGAGATCGCGAGCTGGGACGTCGACCCCAATCAGTTCGCGCGGCCCTACGGCGGCCAGACCGCCGACCTCGACCGCGACGGGTTCGGCGATCTCGCGATCATCTGCGAGAACAGCTCCGACGTGCGCGTCTACCTCAACGGCGACGACGCGACCGGATCGTTCGGTCCGCTGTTCGGCGGCGCGAACGCGGTCGGTTCGACGCCAAGCCCCAACGAGAACGCCGACCTCGATGGCGACGGGCTGATCGACATCGTCACCTGCGAGTCGGGCAGCAACTCGGTCTCGGTGCTGCTTGGCAACGGCGATGGAACGTTCCAGGCGTCGACCGTCTACGGCGTCGGCGGTCCGTCCCACGGCATGGCGCTGCTCGACGTCGACGGAGACGGCGACGTCGACATCGCCGCGACGTCCAACGACGCGGTGCGTCTGCGCAGGAACGACGGACTCGGATCGTTCGGGGCGCTCGAGACGATCGCGACGTCGATCCAGTCGGACTACGGCCTCGCCGCGGCGGACATGGACAACGACGCGATCGTCGACCTGGTGGTCGGCAGCACGTCCGGCGAAGCGATGGTGCTGCTTTCGAACGGCGACGGCACCTTCGTCGAGCAGACGCCGCGCGCGTGCGGCGGCTTCGCCTGGATGATCGGCCTCGCCGACGTGAACGGCGACGGCAACGTCGACGTCTCGGTCGCGACCGGCGGAAACGGACGCGGCGCGATGCTGCGCGGCAACGGCGACGGCACCTTGCAGGCCCCGTTCGTCACGCCGTCGGTCGGCCACATGGTCGCGACCGACCTCGGCGACCTCGACGGCGACGGCGACATCGATTGGGCGCTGTCGAGCTTCGGCGGAGGCCTCTACCAGATCTGGCGCAACGACGGCGCCGGCAACTTCGCGCTCGATCAGACGCTTCCCGCGCTTTCGAATCCCTCGTGCTGCGCGATGCTCGACATCGACGGCGACCGCGACCTCGACCTCGCGTTGTTCGACGAGATCGCCGACATCGTGACGATCCTCGAGAACGGCTCGCTCGACCAGCAGACGTTCTGCTACGGCACCGCCGCGGCGTGCCCGTGCGGCAACGCGGGCGCGAGCGGACACGGCTGCGACCACGCGAGCTCGACCGGCGGCGCGTTGCTCGTCGCGCAAGGCGTCGCGAGCGTCGCGAACGACGCCTTGACGCTCAACGTCGGCGGCATGCCGACCAACACCCAAGCGATCTTCTTGCAGAGCGTCTCTCAGGCCGGCGGCGGCCTGGGAGTCGCGTTCGGCGATGGTCTGCTGTGCGTCGGAGCGCCGTTCAAGCGACTTGGAACCAAGGCGGCGAACAACGGCTACCAGAGCTTCGGCGCCGCGGTGCTCGGCGATCCGCTGATCTCGGTCAAGGGCCAGATCCCTCCGGGCGGCGGCACGTTCCACTACCAGGCCTGGTACCGCAACAACCCAAGCTTCTGCACCGCCGCGACC
>CAZQHA010000654.1:0-2557 GCA_964592795.1 uncultured Planctomycetaceae bacterium
GGTCGACGAAGAGGCTCACCTCGGCGCCCTCCTTCGCGAGCATCGAGACCACCTGCGCGAGTCGCTTGCGCTCGCGGCGGACGTCGAGGCCGCCCTCGGTCGAGATCTCCTGCCGATTCTCGGGCACGATGCACATCGCGTCGGCCCCCGAGCGCACCGCGATCGACACGATCTCGCGGTCGAGGCTCGTCTCGAGGTTGAGGCGCGTCTTGATCTTGCGCCGCAAGCGCTTGACGTCGTCGTCCTGGATGTGGCGGCGGTCCTTGCGCAAGTGACACGTGATGCCCTCCGCGCCGGCGCGCTCCGCGAGGAGCGCCCACTCGACGGGATCGGGGAACGACTCGCGCCGCGCCTGGCGAACGGTCGCGACGTGATCGACGTTGACGTGGAGCTTGGGCATGACGGCGGTGCGAGTCTAACGCTGTGCGCAGGGCGGGCCCAGACCGGGAGTGGTACTCTGGCAACCGATGCGCATCATCGCCGGAGAGCACCGCGGACGGCGGCTCCTCGCGCCGCCGGGACTCTCGACGCGGCCGATGCTCGACCGCGTGCGCGAGGCTCTGTTCTCGACGCTCGGCAACCGCGTGGAAGGCGCGCGCGTGCTCGATCTGTTCGCGGGGAGCGGCAGTCTTTCGCTCGAATCGCTCAGCCGCGGCGCCCGGTTCGCGCGCATGGTCGAGCGCGATCCGCGCGCGCTCGCCGTCTTGAAGGAGAACACCGAGGCGCTCGCCCTGCTCGAGCGCGCGCGCATCGTCCGCGGCGACGCGCTGAAGCCGCGCAGCTGGGAGGACGACGGCGCCGCGCCGAGCGCGTACGACATCGTGTTCCTCGATCCGCCGTACGCGCTGGTCGACGATCCGCAGAGCCGCGGCGTGCTCACCGACGCATTGGATCGGCTGCTCGCGGAGCGTCTCGCGAGCGGCGGAGTGCTCGTCCTGCACGCGCCGGCGCGCGCGCTGGAGCTGCTGCGCTTCCGATACAAGGAGTCGAGCGATCTGCGCGTGTACGGCGGATCGGCGCTGCTCTACCTCGAGAGCCGCTCGCGCTCGGTGGCGGAGTCGCCGTGAACGAGCTGCGCGGCCGGCTCGTCGTCGACGGGAAGCTCGTCACCGGCACGATCGGCTGGGAGAGGGAGCGCATCTCGCGCGTCGATCTGGAGGGGGAGATCGGCGGCGCGGATCTGCCCATCGTCGCGCCGGGCCTCGTCGACCTGCACGTCCACGGATTCGGCGGCTACGATCCGCTCGAGGGTCGCGACGGTCTCTCCAACATGGCTGCGGCGCTCGCCGCGGCGGGCACGACGACGTTCCAGCCGACGCTGTTTCCCGCGGAGCCGGAGCTGCTCGGCCGACAAGCGGAGGACGTGAGCCACGCCGCGGGGCGCCTGGCGCGCGGGCGCGGTGCGCGCGTCGCCGGCGTGCATCTGGAGGGACCGTTCGTCAATCGCGACGCCGCCGGCGCGCTCCCGATCGAAGACCTCGCGATGCCGTCGGCCGATGCCTTGCGCACGATCGTCGGTCCGTCGACCGGCGGCGGTCGCGGCATCCGCACGATGACGCTCGCGCCGGAGCTCGACGGCGCCGCGGATCTCATCGGCGAGCTCGCGCGGTGCGGCGTGCGCGTATCGCTCGGACACAGCCGCGCGAACGCGGCGCAGGCGCGGCGCGCCGCGCAGTGCGGCGCGAGCGGCGTCACGCACTTGTTCAATGCGATGGGACCGCTGCACCACCGCGAGGTCGGGCTCGCGGGGTTCGTGCTCACCGACGCGGCGCTCTTCGCCGAGCTGATCGGCGATCTCGTGCACGTGAGCCGCGAAGGGATCGAGCTCGCGCTGCGCGCGCGCGGCCCCGGCGGACTGTGCCTCGTCAGCGATGCGCTGCGCGGCGCCGGCACCGGTTGCGAAGCGTTCCACTCCCACGGACGCGACCACCTCGTGCGCGCCGGCGCGGCGTACTACCCGCCGCGGAACGCGGACGGCGCGCCGCGCCTGGCGGGCTCGGCGATGTCACAGCTCGAGATGATCCGGCGGCTCACGTCGCAGGGCGTGCTCGGTCTCGCCGATGCGTGGACCATGGCGAGCTCGACGCCCGCGCGCGCGCTCGGGCTCGATCGGGAGCTCGGCTCGCTCCGGCCCGGCCTCGCCGCCGATTTCCTCGTGCTCGCGGGCCGCGATCTCGAGCTGCGCGAAGTGTGGGTCGCGGGAGTGCGCCAAGACCTGCGCACGCCGGCGACGCGGCGGACCTGAGCTCTAGGTTTCGCGCGAACGTGCCGATACGGCACCACCCGCTTCGCGCGGTCGATCCATGTTGCGCCCCCGACTCCCCGCACTCCTGCTCGGCACGATCGCGTGGTTCGCCGCGGGGCCCGCCGGACACGCGGTCGAGTCCATTCCGAGCGCGCTCGTCAGCTGGAAGGAGCTCGACAAGAACTGCAGCCCCCGCTTGGGCCAAACGGTGCGCATCCGGCTCCAGTTCCACTCGCACGTCGCGACGTGGAACCCGTACATGACGCGCTTCGGCCCGCGCCAGTACGCCGCCGTGCGCGCGTGGGGGGACGA
>CAZQHA010000655.1:0-2523 GCA_964592795.1 uncultured Planctomycetaceae bacterium
GCGTCCGCCTGATCGCTCTCCGCCGTCCAACTCGGACTGGTCGCGAGTCCCGTGAGCGAGCCGAGATACACGTACGCTCGCCCCTCGTTCGATTCGCCGTTGTCATACGTGTACGCGCCGACGACCACGTCGCTGAACCCGTCTCCGTCGACATCGCCTGCGGTGGAAACCGAAGTTCCGAAGTGCGCTTCCGCCTGATCGCTTGCAGCGCTCCATGCTGGGGAGACCGACAGTCCGACCGAGGATCCGTGGTAGACGAATGCGGCTCCCTCATCGGATTCGCCGTCGTCATAGAGAAACGCGCCGACGATCACATCGCTGAACCCGTCGCCATTGACATCGCCTGCGGTCGCGACGGGGTAGCCGAGTGCCGCGCCTGCTTGATCGCTCTCTGCGCTCCACGCAGCGCTCGCGGACAGCCCTGTGCTCGAGCCCAGATAAAGGAATGCACGGCCTTCATCGATCTCGCCGTTGTCGTATCCGAAGGCGCCGACGATCACGTCGCTGAAGCCGTCGCCGTTCACGTCGCCAGCCGTGCCGGCAGCGATGCCGAGGTATGCATCGATTTGGTCGCCTTCGGCCGTCCATGTCGGGCCGCTGAGCACCGGGTCGACGGTCAGCGGATACTTCGCGTTCGAGTCGTCGACCGTGATGCCGAGTCCGTGCGGGCCCGTCGCGATCTGCGCGGCGAGCTCGCGGCCGGTCGCGTCGAACGCCGTCAAGCCGGTGTAGCGCACTTGCGGCGCGCCCATCGCGTCGACGAACACGCCCGAGCGCGCGCCGCCGTCGATGCGGAAGCACAGTTCGCCGCTCACTCGGAGTCCGATCCAGACCGGGCCTTCGCCGGCCGGCGGGCGCGCGATCGTCCAGCCTTGCTCGATGCCGCGTTCGTCGTTGACGAACCATTCGGTGAGCGGACCGTGGTCGAGCTCGGCGCGCTCTCCTTCGACGCGGACCGTCGCCGCGGCGAGCTCGAACGAGTCGCCGGTGCGGCCGAACCGAGTCGTCGCGAGGTCGAGCTGCCAATCCGCGCTTCCATCGCGGCGGACGATTTGGATCCCCGCGGCCGACACGCGGCTTCGCAACCCCTGCGCGCGGCTCGGCGCCGACCAGGTGGCCGGCTGCCCTGCGACGGGGGAGTAGCGATACTCGCCCGCTTGGATCTTGCGCGAGACCTCCGCGAACCAGCTGGAACGCTCGATCCTCGTCGCCGGTCCGGTCGAGGGGGCCGGCACCGCCTGCTGCTGCGCCGCCAGGGGCGACATCAATATGGAAGGGACCGCGAGCAGCCAGAGGGGGAGACGGTGGTTCATGGGGCGGGGGACTCGAAAGCGGGGCCCGCCGGCGGCTGCCGCCGACGATGCCCCGTCGAATTGGATCACGGAACCGCGAATCCGGCGAGTTTCGGCGGCGTCTTTCCGGGCGTTCTGAAGCCCTTCGAACGCTAGCGGGCCCCGGCGGGTTCCGTCGAAGACGGCCGGGCACGCGCTCGCCGGTCCGTCTCCACGGTCAGCGCTTCCGCTGCATCGGTCCGAAACGCAGCTTCGCCTCGCTCACGCCGCTCCCCGCCAGCGTGACCCAGGGGGTCACCGGGAACAGCGGGTTCGTCGTCCGCACGCGCGCGCGCCAGTGGTACGCGTGCGTGCGATCGAACGGCGCGTGGAGCGGTGCTCCGAATGTGAGCGCGATCTCGGTCGGGCTCTGCGCGACCTCGTCGAACGAGAGCGGCGAGCCGGTGATCGCCTGCGATGCTCCGGAATCGATGCGCGTTCCGTCGAGCGGGATGCGCTGCCGGTTCACCTCCCATTCGAGGCGTGCGTTCGGCGAGACGCCGCTCGACCACGCGAAACTCGTGAGCCGTCGATCGAAGCCGAGCGCCAATCGGAACTCGTCCTTGTCGTTCGAGCGGCCCAGTGCCGCGATCGGTGCGCCGCCGACGGCTTGCCGCTGCCGCGGCGCGAGCGTCCAACCGCCTCGGCCGATGTTGCCGAGATACACGAACGCGCCGCCTCCGTCGGTCTGCGCGTCGTCGTAGAGCGGAGCGCCGAGGAGGACGTCGGCGAAGCCGTCGCCGTTGACGTCGCCCGCGCTGGCGGCGGAGAAGCCGAAGCGCGCTCCCATCTGATTGCTCTCGGCGAACCACGCCGGGCTCGACGCGAGCCCGGTCGCCGATCCCAGGTAAATGAACGCGCGACCTTCGTTGGTCTCGCCGCTGTCGTAGTACGGCGAGCCCACGATCACGTCGCTGTAGCCGTCGCTGTTGACGTCGCCCGCGCAGGCGACCGACACGCCGAACCCGGCGATCGCTTGATTGGCCTCGAACGTCGACGCGGGAGTCGTCGCCAGCCCGCTGGGCGAGCCGTGGAACACGAGCACGCGGCCTTCGTCGGCTTGGCCGTTGTCGTACGCCGCGGCTCCCACGATCACGTCCCCGAAGCTGTCGCCGTTCACGTCGCCGGCGCTCGCGACGCAGTAGCCGAACTGCGCGCCGTCCTGATCGCCCTCCGCGGTCCATATGGCGCT
>CAZQHA010000656.1:0-2514 GCA_964592795.1 uncultured Planctomycetaceae bacterium
CTCCACGGCGGCACCGGCAACGGCGACCCGCACCAACACGGCGGTCTGGGCTCGGGCGGCGCGAACTTCGACGCGATGATGCAAGGCAACGCGACGGGCGTCGGCGGGACGAACGACAACATCATGTCCGAGATCAACCAATCGGACGGCGGAACCCTCGCGTACTGCGAGACCCCGATCAGCGACGGATGGCGGATCCGGTTCTTGTCCTCGTGGACATGGGCCGACGGTCCGACCACGAACCCGGGCGGGATGGACATCCAAGGCGTCGGCTGCCACGAGTACGGTCACGCGCTCGGACTCGGCCACAGCGCGGTGAACGGCGCGACGATGTTCCCGTCGGTCAGCGGCAGCGGTGTGGCGCAACGCTCCATCGCGGCGGACGACATCGCCGGCGTGCAGGCCATCTACCAAGTGGCGTCGGGCTCCAAGCCGAAGATCAACTCGGTCGTCATCAACGGGGCGCAGGTCACCGTGACCGGCATCAACTTCGGCACGAGCAACAGCCAGCTGTGGTTCACTCAGGAAGGAACCAACACCACCGGCAACCCGGTCACGGTGACGGTGGGCTCGCACTCGTCGACGTCGATCACCGCCAACATCCCGGCGAACGCCGGGCCGGGCGACATCTTCGTGAAGCTCTCGAGCTCCGGTCACTCGACGCTGTCGAACGGGTTCCCGTTCGACCCCGACACGGTCGTGGTCCCGCCGACGGGTGTCGCGTCGTGCTTCGGCGACGGCAGCACCGCGGTCGGATGCCCGTGCGCTCCGCCGGACACGGTTCCGTTCCCGAGCGGTGCGCCGGACGCCGGTTGCGCCAACTACGTCAACCTCGACGGCGCGAAGCTCGAGGGCACGGGCGACGTCAACCCCGATCAAGTCCAGTTGACTTGCACGGGTGAGCCGAGCACGTCGTTCTCGATCTTCCTCAGCGGCAGCGCCTCCAATCCGACCGGCACCCACAACGGCGACGGCATCATCTGCGTCAGCGGATCGATCGTCCGCTTCGGCAGCCAGTTCGCCGTGGGCGGGACGGTGACGTACCCGAACCCGTCGGTCGGCTTGACGAACCCGCTGTCGACCGCCATCGGAGTGACCCCGGGAAGCGGCGTGACGCGCCACTTCCAGGTCTTCTACCGCAATGCGCTGCCGGGCTTCTGCAGCCCGGGGACGACGAACCTGTCGAACATGTTCTCGATCGTCTGGCTCCCGTAAGCGTTCGACCAGCGTTTCGGATCGATTCGGGGGCGCCGCACTGCGGCGCCCCCTTTCGTTTTCTCAGCCGCGTCCCGTCCGGGCCGTCCCGCTTCGTCATCCGAGCCCCCGGGACGCTATAGAGAGGCGCCATGTCCGCGCCCGACGCGTCTCGTCCCCTCGCATGGGCCGGCCTCGCCGCGATCCTCGTGCTGGTCGCGATCGCGTTCGGCCCGGCGCTGCGCGGAGAGCTCTTGGGCGACGATCTGCCGCTGCTCTCGCAGGCCGCCGCGCCTGGAGCGCGGCCCGCGGAGTACCTCGTGCTCGAGCTCACGCAGCGTCTTGCGGGCGTCCGACCGATCGCCTTCCACGCGGTGTCGCTCACCGCGCACCTCCTCGCGACCGCGGCGGTGTTCGTCCTCGCGCTCCGTCTCGCGCAGCGCGCGTCGATCGCCCTCGCGGCGGCCGCTCTCTTCGGCCTGCATCCGGTCCACGCGGAGAGCGTGGCGCGGATCAGCGCCCTTCACGCACCGCTCTCGTCGCTGTTCGCGTTGCTCGCGCTCTGCGTGCACGCGGGCGGGAACTCCCGCGAGCCCGCGAGCCCGATGCGAATCGCGACGACGGCCGCGCTCTTCGTGTGCGGATTGCTCGCGGACGGGGCGGCGATCGCGTTCTTGCCCATGGCGGTCATCCTCGACGCGTACGGGGCTCGTCGAGATGCGGGACGCGCTCGGCTCGCGGCGCCGGCGGTCTACGGCGCATGCGCCGCTCTCTGGCTCGCGCTCGCGCCTTCCGCGCCTCGCGCGCCGGAGCTGGGCGTCGGGTTCGCGCGTCTGGCGCTGCTCCGCGTCGAGGTCCTCGGACAGGCGTTCCAGCAGCTCGTCTGGCCGTTCGGCGCCGAGATCACGCATCCGTTCCGGCCGGAGATCGCATGGAGCGATCCGCACCTCGTCCTCGGTGTCGGAGGAGTCGCCGCGCTCGTCGCGGCGCTGTGGTGGTTGCACGCACGGCGCCGGACTTCCGCGTTCGTCGCGCTGCTCGTCTTCGCCGCGTCGCTCTTCGAGCCGCTCTGCGTCGCCCACGCGCGCGGCACGTTCCCCCTCGGCGGGGAGCAGCTCCACCTCCCGGCCGCGGGGGTCGCGCTGTTCGTCGCTCACGCCGCGACGGCTCGCGCCGGCGCCGCGATCACGACGGCGCTGGCGATCGCGTTCGGTGCGCAGGCGTACGCTCGCACGCAGATCTGGAGGTCCGACTTCACGCTCCTCACCGCGGCGGTGGGCGAGCATCCGGAGAGCCCGACGCTGCAGTGGCGCCTCGGGC
>CAZQHA010000657.1:0-2509 GCA_964592795.1 uncultured Planctomycetaceae bacterium
GAGGTAGTGGCCTTCGGCGCTCGTCGCGAAGGAGCCCGCGCTCGCCTTCATGCCTTCCTTCAAGCGGTCGACCGCTTTCGACTCGTCGCCCTGCGCGAGATCCGCTTCGAGGCGCGCCTCGAGGAACCCGCTGCGCGGGCGCGGCTCCTCCGGGTACGCCTTGGAGAGACGCTCGAAGATCGGCTGCGCTTCGGCGGGCCGGCCGAGGGACATCAAGGCCTTCGCGCGCGTGAACGACGCGACGTTGTCCTCGGCGTGCTTCGCGAGCAAGTCCGCGGCCTTCTCGTACTCGCCCAGCATCCACAGCGCGAGCCCCTTGCGGCGGCCTTCCTCGCCGGATTCCGACAGGCCCGAGGCCTTGTTCCGGAAGCTCTCGAGGTGACGCCGGGTGCCGAAGACTTCGGCGCGGGCGGCTTGCAGGGCCGCGAAGCTCGGGATCGAGCTCGTCTTGATATCGAAGGAAGGGGAATCGGCGGTCGCGACTCCGCCGGTGGAGTCGGAGAGATGGGTCGATTCGGTCATCGGGAGCGGTGTCCGGGGGCGATGGCGGCGCGGCCGTCGCCTCCAATGAAAGATGTGAGTGCGGGCGCGAGAAGTGCGCGAGTGTAGAGCCGCGGCCCTTCCGCCGTCAAATCGCCCCCCGCGGCGACGAGCGTTCGCGACCGGCCTTCCGCGGCGCCGCGCATGCTCCTGCAACTCCTTCTCGCCGCTCGACTTGCCGTCCGGGAGCGAGCGCGCGCTTCCATCGCTCGGCGCCGACTGATAACCGGAGTCCGAAACGTCCATGGACTGCATCTTCTGCAAGATCTCCGCGGGCAGCGTGCCGGCGACGAAGGTGTACGAGGACGACCTCGTCTTCGCGATCCGCGACATCCGGCCGCAGGCCCCCTGTCACGTGCTCGTGATTCCGCGCGTGCACGTCGAGTCGCTCTCGCAGCTCACGGACGAGAAGCTCGCCGGCCGACTCCTGTTCGCCGCGTCGGAGGTCGCGCGCGGACAGAAGCTGGAGGACGGTTGGCGGTTGATCGCCAACTCGGGCGAGCACGGCGGACAAGAGGTCATGCACCTTCATTTGCACGTGTTGGGCGGCCGTGCGCTGGGACGGATGCTGCCCTCGGCTCGCTAGCGCGAAATCGCGCGACATGAGGGAGGTCGATTGGACAAGTTCGTGATCGCGGGCGGACACCCGCTCGAGGGGACCGTTCGTACGTCGGGCTCGAAGAACGCCGTGCTGCCGGTGATGGCCGCGGGCGTCTTGACCAGCCAGCCGCTGCGGATCCGGAACGCGCCGCAGCTCGCCGACGTCGACACGATGATGGCGGTCCTGCGCGATCTCGACTGCGAAGCGGAGCGCGAGGACGACGGCACCGTCGTCGTGCGCGGGGCCGCGCGACCGAGGAAGCGCGCGGCGTGGGACAACGTGCGCAAGATGCGTGGGTCGGTCGCGGTGCTCGGACCTTTGCTCGCGCGGTGCGGACGGGCCGAGGTCAGCCTCCCCGGCGGCTGCGTCTTCGGCGTGCGTCCGATCGACGTGCACCTGAAGGGCATGGAAGCGCTCGGCGCGCGCGTCCGCGTCGAGCACGGCTACGTGATCGCCGAAGCCCCGCGCGGGCTGCGGGGGACCGAGATGTTCCTGGGCTCCGCGTTCGGCTCGTCGGTGCTCGGCACGGCGAACGTGATGATGGCCGCGACGCTCGCGCGCGGGCGGACGGTGATCCAGGGCGCGGCCTGCGAGCCGGAGGTCGAGGACCTCGGCAACTGCCTCAACGCGATGGGCGCGCGCATCAAGGGGCTGGGCTCGCCGCGCCTCGAGATCGAGGGCGTGAAGGAGCTCGGCGGCGCCGAGTGGTCCGTGATCCCCGATCGCATCGAAGCCGGGACGTACGTCATCGCCGGTGCGATGGTCGGCGGTCGCGTGCGCGTCGAGAACTGTCGTCCCGACCATCTCTCGGTGCTCCTCGATCGCTTGTGGGAAGCGCGCGTGCCGTTCGACGCGGGCGCGGATTGGATCGAAACCCAGCCGTACCACCCGCGCGATCCCGCGCGGAGGCCGCGCTCGACCGACGTCACGACGCACCCGTATCCGGGGTTCCCGACCGACCTGCAGGCGCAGTGGATGGCGCTGATGACGCTCGCCGACGGGATCAGCGTGATCACCGAGTGCATCTATCCCGACCGCTACATGCACATCGCGGAGCTGGCGCGCCTCGGTGCGCAGGTGCGCCGGCAGAGCACGAGCGCGATCGTGCAGGGGACCGCGCGGCTCTCGGGAGCGCAGGTCATGGCGTCCGACCTGCGCGCGTCCGCCGCGCTCGTGCTCGCCGGGCTCGTCGCCGAAGGCGAGACCGAGATCCACCGCGTGTACCACATCGACCGCGGCTACGAGCGCATCGAGGAGCGACTGCAAGCGCTCGGCGCCAAGATCGAGCGGATGAGCGAGAAAGAAGCGCTCGTCGAATAGTACGGCGTCAGACACTTTTTTTCTCACCCGCGGAAGAGATCCGGCGCT
>CAZQHA010000658.1:0-2494 GCA_964592795.1 uncultured Planctomycetaceae bacterium
GCCGTGCTCGTGCTCCGCGCCGGCGAGACGAGGACGGCGCGCGCGGCGACGACGCTGCGCATGCTCGAGCTCGCGGGGCTCCCGGTCCTCGGCGCGGTCGTCAACCGATACACGGCCGAGCTGCCGTTCGGGATCGGCGCGGCGGCCTGGCGCTGAGTGGCCGAGTCGAGGACCGGGCTCTAAGCTTCTGGGCCGGCCGTCGCCCGCGAGAGGCACGTGCGCCGGAGCCACGTGCCCAAACGTCCGACCGTCACGGCGGTGCTGCCCGCCTACAACCTCGAGAAGGGGATCGCCGAGATCGTCGGGCGGACGCGTCCGTTCGTCGATCACGTGGTGGTCACGGCCGACGGATCGCGCGACGGGACGGGCCGCGCCGCGCGCGAAGCCGGCGCGGTCGTCCCCGAGCCGGAGCAGGTCCGCGGCAAGGGCTACGCGATCATCAAGGGCATCGCCGAAGCGCAGCGGCTCGACTCGGACATCGTGATCCTGATGGACTCCGACGGCCAGCACCTGCCCGAGGAGATCCCGATCCTGCTCGCGCCGCTCCTCGACGGACGCGCGGAGCTCGTCTCGGGCTCGCGCATGCTCGGCACGCTGCGCACGTCGACGATCAACAAGTTCGGGAACTGGGGGCTGAAGCTGATCTCGTTCGCCGTCACGTGGCGTTGGCTCACCGACACGGAGACCGGCTACCGCGCGTTCCTGGGTCCCGTCCTGTTCGACATTCCGCTCCACTCGCGCGGGTACGAGATCGAGAGCGAGCTGATGATGAAGTCGCTGCACAAGGGGCTGCGCATCGTCGAAGTGCCGATCCACGTCCCGTTCGCGGTCCCCGGCGTCACCGTCTGGGACGGTTTCAAAGTCGGCTGGTACAAGGTGAAGACCGGCGTGCGCCTCAAGCTCGGATTGGAGAAAGCGTGAAGCTCTCGGAGCTCGAAACGCGCGTGAAGAGCGCGCGACAACAAGGTCAGGAAGTCGTCGTCGTCCTCGGACTGGGTTTCGTCGGCACCGCGGTCGCCGCGAACCTCGCGCGCACGCGCACGAAACAGAAGCCGACGTTCTTCGTCATCGGCATCGACCAGGACACGGTACCCGGCCGCGAGAAGGTCGAGCGGCTCAACACCGGCCGCGCGCCGACTTACGCGTCGGACCCGAACCTCGAGGCGGTGTTCGCGGACGGCGCGAAGGAGCCGCGCAATCTCGTCGCGAGCACCGATCCGAAGGCGATCGCGCTCGCCGACGTCATCGTGTCGTGCATCCAGCTCGACCTCGTGCGCGAGAGCGGACAGACGGAGAAGCTCTCCTGCCCGACCGATGGCTACGCCGCCGCGCTGCGCACGGTCGGCAGGCACATGCGCCCGGGCGCGCTCGTGTGCGTCGAGAGCACGCTCCCGATCGGCATGTGCGACCAGGTGCTCTACCCGGCGCTGTGCGAGGGGCAGAAGAGCGCGGGCGTCGACGTCGCGGCGAACCCGCCGCGCCTGGCGTACTGCTACGAGCGCGTGATGCCCGGGCCGGACTACCTCGACTCCGTGAACAACTACTGGCGCGCCTACGCCGGCATCGACGAGAGGAGCGCCGACGGCGCGCGCGACTTCCTCTCGAAGTACGTCAACGTCGAGAAGTTCCCGCTGTGGCGTCACAAGTCGACGCGCGCGGCGGAGATGTCGAAGCTGCTCGAGAACTCCTACCGCGCGACGAACATCGCGTTCATCGAGGAGTGGGCGCGCCTCGCCGAGGGCGCTCGAGTGGACCTCTTCGACGTCGTGAGATCCGTTCGCGTCCGCAAGGGGACGCACGACAACATGATGCTTCCGGGCCTGGGCGTCGGCGGCTATTGCCTGACGAAGGACGCGCTGCTCGCCGCGTTCGGCGCGCAGTCGATCCTGGGTCTCGACGCGGCGCTGCCCTTCTCGCGTCGCGCGATCCTGACGAACGAAAAGATGCCACTGCGCGCGATCGAGCTCGTCCACCGGCACCTGGGAAAGAGCCTGCGCGGCAAGACCGCGGTGCTCTACGGCGTCACGTATCGCGCCGGCGTCGCCGACACGCGCAGCTCACCGACGGAGATCGTCGCGCGTGCGCTCGCCGATCAAGGCGTCCGCGTGCGCGCCCACGATCCGTTGCTCACGACGTGGGACGAGTATCCCGAGGTTCCGCTCGTCGCGGATCCAAGCGAGGCGCTGAGCGGCGCCGACATCGCGGTGATCTGCCTGCCCGACACGTACTACCGCCAGACGATCGCGCCGCTTCTCGCCGAGCACTTGCAGAAGGGCTCGGTCGTCATCGATCCGTGGAACCAGGTCGGCGACGAGATCGCGAGGGTGCTCGCGAAGCGCGGCGTGCCGGTCGAGGTGTTCGGTCGCGGAGACATGCCGCGCATCGACTAGAGCCGGAATGAACTGCGTGGGTTCCCTGTGGATCAGACCCCGGCGGGCTCGCCCTCGGGCGTAGCCCTCCTACGCAGCCGCGCCGCGCGCCGCGCACCAAGTCT
>CAZQHA010000659.1:0-2485 GCA_964592795.1 uncultured Planctomycetaceae bacterium
CATGTGTGCTTCCCTCCGGCGTTCGAGTATCCTGCGGCCGGTCCGCAACGGAGGATTCTAGGAGTTTCATGAAGCTCGTTCCCCTCGCGCTCTCGCTCGCACTCGTCCCGCTCTTCTCGGCCGACGATATCGCGTTCCGCCCGGCGGCCGGCAGCTCGGTGGCGAAGGGGCTCACGATCGACGTCGAGCTCGGTCTCGACGAGGTGACGATGTCGATGAACGGGCAGGAGCTGCCGCCGGAGATGCTCGGCGAGGTCGGCGACCAGAAGCTCCTCGTCCACTTGATGATGGAGGTCACCGAGAAGTACGTCTCCGTGAAGGAGGGACGGCCGCTCGAGCTCCTGCGCACGTTCGACGAGCTGTCCGCCGAGATCGAGTTCGGCGGCGAAGCGGAGTCGAACGAGGACGCGGACGAGCTGAAGGGCAAGACCGTGCGCTTCCTGTGGAACGAGGGTGAATCGCGCTACGACAAGTCCTGGCACGAATCGTCGGGCGACGAAGAGGATCTCGAATCGCTCTCGGAAGACATGGACCTGCGCGTCCTGCTCCCGAAGAAGAGCGTCAGCGCAGGCGACACCTGGGAGGTCGCGGGCGCGGAGCTCGCTCCGCTGTTCATGCCGGGCGGCTTCGCGAGCGGAGGCGAGGACGAAGGCGACGAGGCCGCGGCGATCGAGGACGAACTCGTCGCGCAGCTCGAGAGCTTCGTCAAGGACTTCAAGGTCACGTGCAAGTACGCCGGGACCCGCGAGGACGGCGACGTGAAGGCGGCCGAGATCACGTTCCTCTTCGAAGGCGCGCCGAAGCTCGACATGGGCGCCATCATCGAGCGGGTCGCCGCGGCGCAGGGCGACGCCCCCGACGCCGACGTCACGGCGATGGTCGGCGCGTCGTTCAAGGGCGAGGGAACGCTGCTTTGGAACAACGCCGCCGGGCACGTGCACGCGTTCGACATGCAGTCCGCGCTCGAGCTCGACGTCGACATCAGCGCCGACGTCAACGAGGAAGGCCAGGCCTTCCGGATCGAGATCGGAGCCGCCGCCAGCGGTCAGGTGACGTGGAAGATGACCGCGAAGAAGTCGTGAGCGCCCGCGTTCGAGCGCGCTCGCGGATCCTGGTCGCACCGCTTCTCGCGCTCGCGGCGCTCGTCCCGGTCGGTCCGGCCAAGACCGCCGTGGCTCCCGGCGAGAGCGCGCGCTCGCTGCTCGAGTCCGGCAACGCCGCGGAAGCCCTGAAGAAGGTCAGCGCCGAGCTCGAGCTCGCGCCCGACGACGCCGAGCTCCTCGACCTCGCGTCGCGCTCGGCGGAAGCGGCCGGAGAGCCCGACGCAGCGCTCTGGTACGCGCGCCTCGCGGCGCGCGCCGAGCCGCCGGCGAAGGACGCGAAGAAGTTCACCGACGCGCTGAACGCGCGCCTCGCGGCTCTCGATCCACTCCTCGCGAAGGACCGCGCCGCGATCGACGCGTACGCGGCCGCGCTCCTGTCGCTGGGCCAGAAATCGGCGTCGAAGAAGTTCTACCTCAACGCCGTGGAGCTCTTCGAGCGTTGCAAGACGACGTCGCTCGCGGCGAAGGCCGAGAGCGAGCTGGCGAAGATCCACGGCAACAAGAAGGCGGTCGAGGCGCTGCTCGAGTCGGGGATCGACGTGCCGGTGCGCGCGAAGAAGAAGCGCTCGGCGGAGGCGATCGCGCGCGAGGACGCGAAGCACTCCGACTGGGAGAACGCTTACGTGATCAAGGGCGACAACTACACCGTGATCACGAACATGGGCATCGAGCTCGGCGAGGCGATGTCCTCCGCGATGGAGCAGATGAACCGCTACTATCGCAAGGTCTTCCACGTGAAGGAGCGCGGCGGCGACACCGCGCGCGTCACGATCCGCGTGTACAAGACGCGCGCGGAGTTCGACGACTACGAGGAAGGCGAGCAGGCGCCGGGAGTGAAGGGCTTCTTCCGTCCCGGCGCGAACGAGGTCGCGACGTACGACACGCGCCTCGAAGGCTTCGCTCCGTCGTTTCTGTGGTCGACGCTCTTCCACGAGGCGTCGCACCAGTTCACGCACTTGATCGCTCCGGGCAACCTGATCCCGGCGTGGCTGAACGAGGGCACCGCGAGCTACTTCGAAGGCGCGCGCCTCCTGCCGAACGGATCGGTCGAGACGAACCTCGTCCCCGAGGGACGCCTGTCGGCGCTGACGTCGCTCCTCGCGCGCGGGCAGCCGCGCCTCCAGTCCGTCGTCACGTACTTCCAGCCCGGGTCGTACGAGGGGAACTACTACCCGTTCGGCTGGGGGCTCGTCTACTTCCTCAAGAACTACGAGAACGAGGAGTGCGAGCGCATCTACGAGCCGCACTACCGCGACTACATGGTCGCGTACAAGTCCGGCGCGACGCACGACGTGATGGACCGCTTCGTCGAGTACTTCGTGACGCGCGTCAAGGACCCGAACGTGCAGAGCTTCGCCGACTTCGAGAAGCGCTGGAAGGAG
>CAZQHA010000660.1:0-2462 GCA_964592795.1 uncultured Planctomycetaceae bacterium
CGTCGTCCGGCGTGCCGAGCGTGACGCTGACCAGGGCCTGCGTCTCGCCGCGCGTGAACAAGACCGAGCCGTGCTGGCGCGGGATGAAGTTCGGCACGATCGTGATCTCGCGGATCTGATCCGCGCGGCGGCCGTCGAGGCGCTTGCCCGAGAGGATCATCTCGCGCTCGAGCCGCGAGGCCATCTCGGAGAACTCGGCCTTGATCTTCTTGGTGAGCTTCTCCTTCTCGCGCTCGTCGGTGACGCCTCCGGTCAATCGATCGACGCAGTCCTTGCGGATCGCGTCGATCGCGTCCTGACGGTCGTGCTTTCCGGGCGTGAAGATCACCGCGGCGAGCGCGCGCTCGAAGTCCTTCACCGCGCTCTCGAGCGCTTCGTCCTTGCCGGGCGGCGTCCAGGGCATCGCCGGCTTGCCGGCCTTCTGGGCGAGCTCGTCGATCAGGCGCGTGATCTCGCCGATGATCTCCTGGCCCATCTCGAGCGCATCGATCATCTCCTCTTCGCTGAGCTCGCGCGCGCCGGCTTCGACCATCGCGATGCCGTTCTTGTGGCCTGCGACGACGAGGTCGAGGCGCGATTCGTCGCGACGCCGATCGTCCGGCGGGAACGCGACGAGCCGACCGTCGAGGTGCCCGATGCGCGCCGCGCCGAGCGACGCCTCGAACGGGATGCCCGAGATGCGCACCGCCGCGAAGCTCGCGATCATCGCGATGACGTCGGCGTTGTTCTCGCCGTCGTAGCAGAGCGCGTGGCTCATCACCTGGACTTCCTGGCGGAAGCCGTCGGGGAACATCGGCCGGATCGAGCGGTCGATCAGGCGCATGGTCAGGATCTCTTTGGTCGTGGGACGGCCCTCGCGCTTGAAGAACCCGCCGGGGATCTTGCCGGCCGCTTCGGTCTTCTCGCGGTAATCGACGGTGAGCGGGAAGAAATCGAGGTCTTCCCGACCCGCGCTCGTGCTCACGGCGGCGAAGCACATCGTGCCGCCGAACGTCGCGATCACGCTGCCGTGCGCTTGGCGCGCCACTTGGCCGGTTTCCAGGATCAGCGGACGTCCCGCGATCTCCGTTTCGACGCGTGCGTATGTACTGTTCATCACGGATGGATTCTTTCTGCTTTCTACTTCGACAACTCTTCTACGAATCAATTCTCGGTCGAGCTCGTTGACGCGGAACGCGGACGCACTCCGGGCGTTCGCGCGCGCCTCAGGGCGTTCGCGCACGCTCGCGCGCGAACGGGCACGAGCGCGTCACGGCGTCGAGGCCGATTCAGGCGGCCCACGATCCGGCTCCTCCGGACGGGGCGCACGCCTTGGAAACACATCACCTTCGATCTCAGCGGCGCAGCCCGAGTCGATCGATCAACGCCTGGTAGCGCTCGGGCGACTTCGCGCGCAGGTACTTCAAGAGCTTGCTGCGCGCTCCGACCATCACGAGGAGCCCGCGCCGCGTGCTGTAGTCCTTGCGGTGGACCTTGAGGTGCTCGGTCAGGTTCTTGATGTTCTCGGTGAGCAGCGCGACTTGGACTTCCGGGGACCCGTTGTCCCCTTTCTTGCTCGCGAACTGCTCGATGATCTCGGTCTTGCGCTGTGCGACGATTGCCACGGCGGTGCCTCTTCACATGGCTGGGTTGTGGGACTTGCCGCAGCCCTAGGGAAAAGGAACCCCGGAGCTGGGTGCGCCGGACGGCATTGGGGCCGCTCCGGCTCCGAGCTCAGCGAAAAGCTGGACCCGGTTCCATCCGCTCCACGTCCCGATGTCTCCAGGGGGCGTTCCGAGCGGAACTTGGCGGAACAGTCTAGCCGCGTGCGACCCGGCCGCAAGGGCGGCGAGCTTCAGCGGGAGCTCGATCCGGTCCCCGGCACCGCTTCCCGCGCCGGGAGCGCCGCGAGCAGCTCCGCCGCGATCAGCTGGCAGGCCTTCCGCATCAGGCCGTCGCTCCCAAGGGTCGATTCGCCCGCCTTGTCGACGTCGAAGCGGCGCTCGAGCCGGCCCGCCCACAGGTCGGCGCCACCGGGGCTCGTCGCGTCGACCAAGCGCGCGGCGACGCGCACCGACAGCGCGCGGTGCGAATCCCACAGGGACGAGTCCCAGCGCTCGATCGTGAGCTGCAACACCGCCTCCTCCTGCAGCGTGCCCGGCCTGTACGACGCGTCGACGACCTTGCGGTCGACGTACTCGAGCGCGAGCGGCGAGTAGCGGCGCTTCACGAGGCCGTCGTGGAACGCCTCGCGCAGGTACTGGTCGGGAACGGAGCCGTTGCCCGAAGGGTTCGCGATCGGCGCGACGACGACGTCGACGGGACTCTTCGCGGCGACGGTCGCCGGCGAGATCGTCTCGACGCTCGAGCCCGGTCGGCGCGGCACGCTCGAGCACGCGACGAGCGCGAGCGCGGCGCATCCGGCGGCGAGGAACGAAGTGCGAAGGCCCTGAACGGCGCGGATCGTGATCACGTGAAAACCC
>CAZQHA010000661.1:0-2459 GCA_964592795.1 uncultured Planctomycetaceae bacterium
AAAATCAATTTATTCATCGTTATATAATAACGATGCTTTAGAGCTTGGGGAGTGGCCGCGACCGGCGACTCGAGCGCGTACACGGCGCGCTCGGTGACGAGGCGCGCCTCGGTGCTGGCCGCGAACACGGGAACGCGCGCCAGGAGGAGCCACGCGGTCCAGCCGCCGAGCAGGAAGAGCGCCAGCGCGACCATCCACGGACCGCGGCGTGCGCGGTCGGCGTCGAGCGAGCGGAGCGTGCGCGAGAAGGCGTGGGGCACGAGGCTAGAGCCTAGCGCCTCCGGCCGTCCGGCTCACTCCCACTCGATCGTCGCCGGCGGCTTGCTCGACACGTCGAGCACGACGCGGTTGATCCCGCGCACCTCGTTGCTGATGCGGCTCGAGATCCGCCGCAGGAGGTCCGCGTCGAGGGAGTGCCAGTCGGCGGTCATGCCGTCCTGGCTCTCGACGATGCGCAGCGCGCACGTCGCCTCGTACGTGCGGCCGTCGCCCATCACGCCGACGGACTTCACGGGCAAGAGCACGGCGAAGTATTGCCAAAGCCCCACGTGCGCTCCGGCTTTCTCGATCTCGCTCGTCACGATGCGGTCGGCGGCGCGCAGGAGCGTCAATCGCTCGGGCGTCACCTCGCCGACGATGCGCACGGCGAGGCCCGGCCCGGGGAACGGTTGACGATCGACGATGCGCGGATCGAGGCCCAGGTGTCGGCCGATCGCGCGCACCTCGTCCTTGAAGAGGTCGCGCAGCGGCTCGACGAGCTTGAGGCCCATGTCCTTCGGCAGGCCGCCGACGTTGTGGTGGCTCTTGATCACGGCGGTCGCGCCGCCGTGCACGTTCACCGACTCGATGACGTCGGGGTAGAGCGTGCCTTGCGCGAGATGGTGCGCGCGCTTGAAGCGCTTGGCTTCCTTCTGGAACACCTCGATGAAGTCGTGGCCGATCTTCTTGCGCTTCACCTCGGGGTCGGTGACGCCGGCGAGGCTCGAGAGGAAGCGCTCGGACGCGTCGACGACGACGAGGTCCATCTTGAAGTGCTCGGCGAACGTCTCCTCGACGACCGCGCGCTCGCCGTGACGGAGCAATCCGTTGTCGACGAAGATGCAGTGCAGGCGCGGACCGATCGCCTTGTGGATCAGCATCGCCGCGACGGAGCTGTCGACGCCGCCCGAGAGGCCCAGCACGACCTCGCCGTCGTCGCCGACGGCCGCGCGCACCTTCGCGACCTCGCGCTCGACGATCGAGTCGGGCCGCCAATCGCCGGCGAGACCGCAAACTCGGTACAGGAAGTTCGCGAGCACCTCGCTGCCGCGCAGCGTGTGGCTGACCTCGGGGTGGAACTGCACGCCGAAGAAGCCCCGCGACGGATCGCCCGTCGCGGCGAACGGACACGTGTCGGAGCTGCCGTACACGCGGAATCCGTGGGGTAGGCGCGTCACTTGGTCGCCGTGGCTCATCCACACGACCGTGCGACCGTCGATGCCCTCGAAGATCGCCTCCGACGCGTCGATCGCGAGCGACGTGCGGCCGAACTCGCGATGATCGTGCGCCTGCACCTCGCCGCCCAGCTCGCGGCACATCCACTGCATCCCGTAGCAGATGCCGAGCACGGGCACGCCGAGCGCGAGCACTTCCTTCGGCACGACCGGCGCATCGGGTGCGTACACCGACGCGGGTCCGCCGGAGAGGATCACGCCGGCCAGGTTCATGCGCCGAGCGACCTCCATCGCGCGCGAGGGCGGCGCGATCTCGCACCACACGAACGACTCGCGCACGCGTCGCGCGATCAGCTGCGCGTACTGCGCGCCGAGGTCGACGATCAGGACGCCGCGCGGCTCGGCGGACTTCTGCGCTTCGGGCGACTTCATCGCGTCAGTCGGCGTGGTAGTAGTTCGGCGATTCCTTGGTGATCGTCACGTCGTGAGGGTGGCTCTCCTTCATGCCCGCCGCCGTGATGCGGATGAAGCGCGCGCGCTCCCACAATTCCGGAATCGTCGCCGCGCCGCAGTAGCCCATCCCCGCGCGCACGCCGCCCGTGAGCTGGTACACGTAGCTCGACAGCTTGCCGCGGAACGGCACCATGCCTTCGATGCCTTCGGGGACGAGCTTGTCCGCGTCGCGCACGTCGCCTTGTCGGTAGCGCTCCTTCGAGCCCTGCTGCATCGCGCCGATCGAGCCCATCCCGCGCACGGCCTTGAACGAGCGCCCCTTGTACAGGATCACCTCGCCGGGACTCTCCTCGAGCCCGGCGAAGAGGCTGCCGAGCATCACGCACGACGCGCCGGCGGCGAGCGCCTTGACGACGTCGCCCGAGAATCGGATGCCGCCGTCGGCGATCAACGGAACGTCCGCGTCCTTGAGCTCGTGGGCGACCTCGCGGATCGCGGTGAGCTGCGGCACGCCGACGCCGGCGACGATGCGCGTGGTGCAGATCGAACCGGGGCCGATGCCGACCTTGACGC
>CAZQHA010000662.1:0-2457 GCA_964592795.1 uncultured Planctomycetaceae bacterium
AACCCTTCGCAGAGACTCCCGAGGCGGCGTGCATCGAGCGGCTCGTCGCGCGCGGGTCTTTGACAGCGTTCGTCATGGCCGAGCTCAGCTCCAACGGCGCGCCTCCAGCGCGCGCACGGCCGCGAACAGGAACAGCGCGGTCCAGGCGACGAAGAACACGACGTAGGCCGAGTCCAACACTCCGATGAGGAACGCGCTCTTCAAGTGGTCGATCACGTGCACGTGCGCGACGATGCGGGTCAGCCACGGCAGCTCGGAGAGGTTGGCGAACAGCGGGAGCAGCACGACGACGAGGTTGAACACGATCGCGCCGAACGCCGCGACGATCGGAGCGCTCGTCAAGCTGCTCGCGAGCAATCCGATCGACGTGAAGAGGCCCGACACGAGCAGCGCGCCGGCGAAGCCGCTCGCGAGCGCTCCCCAGTCCGGCTCCGGTCCGACCGACGCGACCGTGACGACGTACGCGAGCACCGCGCTCCACAGAAGCGCCATGAAGGTCGTCGCGGCCAAGAATTTTCCGCACACCACCGCTGCGTCGCTGACGGGAGCGGTCAGGAGGAACTCGATCAATCCGCTCTTCGATTCCTCGCTGATCATCCGCATCGTCAGGAGCGGCGGCACGAGCACGACGAGCACCCAGAAGACGAACGAGTCGCCGAGCGCGTAGCGCATCGCGACGTCGAGATCGCCCGCCGCGCTCTTCAGGTACAGCGTGAACAAGTAGCCGTTCAGGAGCAGCGCGATGCAGAGCAGGATCCAGGCGAGCGGGCCGAAGAAGAGCCCGGCGAGCTCGCGCCGATAGATCGCGACCAGGCCTCTCATCTGGGGTCGCAAGCGCCCGCCGGCGGATCGTTCGAGCTCGCGGCGCCGGCCGCTCCGCTGCGAGCGGAATTCGCGGACGCGTTCGGTTCCGTTTGCTTGGGGCGACCCAGGTCGCGTGTCGCTCCCATGTCGAACGGATTCAGGTTGTAGACGACCTTCGGCGCCGCGACCGCCGTCGCCGGCTTGGCGGGCTCGGGTGCCAGCGGCAATGTCGCGCCGCCGAGCGCGGCGGCGGACGGCGCGGCGTGCGTTCCGTGCGCAGCCGGCTCGTGCGTTCCGAGCGCGATGCGCGCGAACAGTTGCTCGAGCGTCGGCCGCCGCCAGGAGAGCTCGCGGAGCGCCCAACCGCGGCTCTGAGCGATCGCGCCGACGTCCTCGCGCAAATCCTCGTCGCAGATCACGTCGAACTGGTGGTGGATGCCGAGGCGCCCCCTGTCCTCGACGGCGCGGACGCCGGCGATCGAACCGAGCAAGCGCGTCGCGGCCGCCACGTCACCGCCGATCACGGCTTCGATGCGCACGTGGCTCTGCTGCGCGAGCTGCTTGACGAGATCGCCTTGCGTTCCGTCGGCCGCGATGCGACCGCGGTGGATGACGATCACGCGCGGGCAGACCGCTTCGATCTCCGGCAGGATGTGCGACGAGAGGATCACGGTGTGTCGCGCGGCGAGCTCGCGGATCAGCGCGCGCACCTCGATGCGCTGGATCGGATCGAGACCGCTCGTCGGCTCGTCGAGGATCAGGACCTCCGGATCGGGGAGCAGCGCGACCGCGAGCCCGACGCGCTGCCGCAATCCTCGCGAGAGATTGCCGATGAGATCGCGCTCGCGGTCCTTCACGCCGACGCGCTCGAGCACCATCGGGATGCGCGTCTTCGCGACGCCGCGCGGCAGACCGTGGAGCCGCGCCTGGAACTCGAGCATCTCGTGCACGCGGTGCTCGCGGTACAGCGCGACGCTCTCGGGCAAGTAACCGATGCGCCGGCGCACGTCCATCGACTGTCGCAGGACGTCGTAGCCCGCGACCGTGGCCGAGCCCGACGTCGCGGGCAGATACCCCGCGAGCATGCGCAGCGTGGTCGTCTTGCCGGCTCCGTTGGGACCGAGGAAGCCGACGACCTCGCCGCGCGCGATCTCGAACGTGAGCGAGTCGACGGCGACGACCGACCCGAATCGACGTGTCAACTGCGAAACTGCGATCACGGGGCGCAGCGTACCGGGGCTGTGTCCGGGCCTCAACTCGAACGGCACGTATGCGTCGAGCGCACGCTACGCGCACGCGACGCCCGCGTGAGCGACGCACGCCGCGAACAGGTCACGCGCGCACGCGCGGCGACCGAACGCGAGCGCGCCGCGCGTGGATGCGCGCGGCGCGCGATGTGCGCTGTGCGTCGTCGCTCGGCACCGAGCGAGAGCGCGCGTCAGGCCTTCACTTCGAAGTCCGCGTCCACGGCGTCGTCCTTCTGCGAGCCGCTCGGACTCGGCGATCCTTCCGGTTTCGGCTGCCCTGCGGAAGGCGCGCCTTGTGCGGCGTTCGCGGCGTAGACGGCTTCGCCGAGCTTCTGCGCCTTGGCCTGGAGGTTCGAGAGCGCGCGCTGAATCGCCGCCTTGTCGTCGCCGCCGACGACCTGCCTGA
>CAZQHA010000663.1:0-2452 GCA_964592795.1 uncultured Planctomycetaceae bacterium
GAGGTCCTCGTGGCGCTCGTAGATCATCTTCACCGGCCGGCCGAGCTTGTGCGCGAGCAGGGTCGCGTGACACGCGACGACCGAGGGGTATTCCTCCTTGCCGCCGAATCCGCCGCCGGTCTCGAGCTGCACGACGCGCGCCTTGTCCGCCGCGATGCCGAGCGCGCGAGCGAGCGACTTCTGCACGTAGTGCGGGCACTGCAGCGATCCCTTGACGAGGTGCGTGCCGTGTTCGTCCACGGGCCAGGCGATGCAGCCCTGCGGCTCGATGTAGAGCTGCTCCTGCGAGTCGGTGCGGTAGGTGCCTTCGAAGAGGAAAGTGCCGTCGCGGCGCGGCCGCGACAGCCAGGACGCATCGCCCTTCTCGATCGACAGCTCCTTCAAGATACGGGTCGAGCGCTCCATGTCGAACACCGGCTCGCGCGGCTCGATGCGCGGTCGGACGTGCGCGAGCGCCTCGACGAGCGTCGCGCGGTCGGGCGCCGCGACGAGCAGGAGCGGCTCGCCGAAGTGCTCGATCGACTCGGCACAGAGCAGCGGCTGATCGTTCTCGATCAGCGCGACGACGTTTTCGCCCGGAATGTCGGCCGGGCCGACGATCACGATCCGCGAGAAGTCGAACGCCGGATCGAAGTCGAAGCCGAGCAAGCGCCCGCGCGCGACGTCCGCACGCACCGTCCCGCCGACCCACGCGCCGGGGACGGCGAGATCGGCCGTGTAGATCGCCCGCCCGGTGACCTTCGCGCGTCCCTCGGGACGTTCGAGATCGCGGCCGACATGCGCGGGCGGCATGTCGCAGAGGTTCTCCTAGCCTCAGTTCGAGCGCAAGAAGAGGAACTCGCCTTCGTCGTCCGACAGGTTCTTGAACTGCGGCGTCTGACGGTAGTCGGAGATCTTCGGCACGCGATTCTTCACGTACATCGCGATCTCGCCGGACGTGATGATGCCGTTCTGATCGCTGTCGGCGACTCCGGTCTCGAGCCCTTCGAGGAATACCTTCGTGAACGCACTGTGGCCCCACTCCGGTTTCTCGATGACCTTCTGTCCCTTGCCGCCGGCGGTCAGGATCTGACGCGCGCGCAGGCTCGCGAGCTGAGCCGCGAACGGACGCGCGTCCGGTTCGATGCCGCGCTCGATCGCCGCGAGGCCGCCGTAGCACGCGTCGACCGCGAAGAAGGCGTGCTTGGCGGGGAACATGTTGCTGACCTGCTCCTTGATCTGGTGCATCGGCAACAGCGTCGCCAGGTAGTCCTCTTCCTTGTCGGGCGCGGCGCCGTCGACCGGAACGAGGAACCCCATGTCGCCGCCTTCGGGCAGCTTCATCGTCGCGCCGTGGCCGGCGAAGAACACGAAGACTCCGTCGTTGCGCTGCGTCTTCGCCTTGAGCGTGCCGCCGAGCAGGCGCTGGATGTTCTCTCGCGTGGCGTCCGCGTCCGTCAACTCGAACGTGTTCTCGCGCTTGAAGTTGAACTTCGCGACCAAGAGCTCCCGGACGCTGCGCGCATCGGCGACCGCATACTCGAGCTCCGGCCAATTCTGGTACGCGTTGATGCCGATCACCACGGCCCACTGCGCGCGATAATCCGCGTCGTAGATAGGCTTCGAGATCACAGCTGCCACGCCGCGCTCCCCGTCGGCGCCGCGCACGATGTTGTCCGATGCATTCGCGCCCGATCCGTCGAGCAGTCCGAACATCGATGCGGCGAACAAGGCGGCGACGGAGCACGCGGCGATCCCGGCACCGATCAGCGCGACGCGTTTTGCCGGAGCCGGCGCCGTCGCGGCGTTGCCGATCAGCGCCTGAGCCGGCGCGCACTGCTCGAGCGCCGCGCGCACCGCGCTCGCGCTCGCGAACCGCTTCAGCGGGCTCGTCTGCAAGCACTTCAGGACGACGTCGGCGAGTGCGCGGCTCGCCTGCGGCGAGCTCTTGCGCGGATCCTTCGGCGACTTCCACTGCTCGACGTCGACTTCCTGCGAGTACGGCGGCTCGCCGGTGAGCAGCTCGTAGAGCACCCATCCGAGGCCGAACACGTCGGAGCGCGCGTCCGCGACTTGTCCCAGGATCTGCTCCGGCGCCGGATGCGGCGGCAGGAGGATCTTCGGCGCGCCGTCGGCTCCGCGCGGCGGCTTGTAGAGGAAGCTCGTGCCCGGCATCGTCCCCGAGCCGCCGGGGCCGAACTTCGCGAAGTTGAACCCGATGAGCACGGGCGTCGCGCCGTCGCGCATCACGATGTTCGAGCGCGACACGCCGCGGTGGACGATGCCGGCGGCGTGCACGACCTCGAGCGCGGCGCACACGGCGATGCCGAGCTGACGGACCGCCTCGGGCGCGGGCAATCCGTCGCGAGCGACGCGCTCCGCGATCGTCTCGCCGGGAACGGGCTCCATGACGAGCATCGGACCGTCGCGCGTCTCGATGACGTCGATCAGCCTCACGACGCCGGGGTGTTGC
>CAZQHA010000664.1:0-2433 GCA_964592795.1 uncultured Planctomycetaceae bacterium
GGGCCCGCTCCGCGTCGTCGTACCGCTTCTCGTTCCAGTAGCCCAGCGCCACGTCGCGTCGGCGACGGTGACCGCGTGGAACGGTCCGTGGGGAACGAGCTTCACCGCGAACCTGACGCCCGACAAGGAGACGGGTCTTGGCAATTGGACCGCGGATCAGTTCGTCGAGACGATCCGCAACCAGCGGCACCTCGGCCGCGGCCGGCCGCTCCTCCCGCCGATGCCCGCCAAGTTCTTCGCCAACCTCACCGACGAGGATCTGCGCGCGATCTTCGCATACCTTCAGACCGTGCCCGCGGTCTCGAACCGCGTGCCGGAGCCGCTGCCGCCGCCGGACGCTCAGTAATCGCCACCCGTTTCGATCGAGGCGTGCGCGGTTAGAATCCCGCCGCCTCGATGCCTTCGATTCCGCGCGATCTCACTCCATTCCTCGAGGCCGGCATCTCGGTCCTCGTGGGCTCGCGCGACGGGCGGCTGCTACCGGAGGTCGCGCGCGTGTTCGGCGCGCGCGTCGAGGCCAGCGGACGGGAGCTCACGTTCTTCGTCCCGATCGCGACGGCGGAGCGCACGCTCGCGAACGCGCGCGACAACGGGCGGCTCGCGGTGTGCTTCACGGCGGTCGACCACCGCTCGTACCAGATCAAAGGGAAGTGGACGGGCGTGCGCGACGCCGACGCGGACGATCGGCGTTGGATCGAGCGCTACCGAACCGCTCTCGCGCAGCACTTCGGCGAGGTGGGGATGGCGCCGCGGCTCACCCTTCGAATCCGCCACTGGCCGGCGTACGCGTTCCGCATCGAGGTCGAGTCGATCTTCAATCAGACGCCCGGTCCAGGCGCCGGTGTGCCGCTCGGCAAGCCGCGCCGAGGGAAGTCGGCGTGAAGCGACTCGAGGAGCTCCAAGCCTGCTTCCAAGGCGTGATCCCCTCGCCGATCGCGACGTGCAGCGCCGACGGCGAGCCGAACGTCACGTATCTCTCGCAGGTCTACTACGTCGATCCCAAGCACGTCGCGCTGTCGTGCCAGTTCTTCAACAAGACGCGGCGCAACGTCGACGAGAATCCGTATGCGACCGTGATCCTGCAGGATCCGATCACGTTCGAGACCTGGCGGCTCGTCTTGCGCTTCCTGCGCGCGGAGACGCACGGCGCGCTCTTCGACACGATGTCGATGCGCATCGACGTGATCGCGTCGCACACCGGCATGACGGGGATCTTCAAGCTGATCTCCGCGGACATCTACGAAGTGCTGTCGTGCGAGGAGGTCGAAGGCTTCTTGATGCCGTCCGATCCGTTGCTCGACGCCCAGGCTCCGCCGCCGATCGCGGGACCGATGAACGAGCTGCGCGGGCTGCAGATCGTGTCCGAGCGCATCGCGCGCGCCGCCGACCTCGACGGCCTCCTCGTCGACACGCTGGCGACGCTCGACGAGAGCCTGGGGTTCTCGCACTCGATGGTGCTCTTGCTCGACGAGGTCACGGGTCGGCTCGTCACGATTGCGAGCCGAGGCTACGGGTCGAAGGGCATCGGCGCGGAGGTCGGCATCGGGCACGGCGTGATCGGCACCGCCGCGGAGCGGCGCCGCACCGTGCGCATCGCGGGCATGGGCGCCGAGCTGCGCTACGGGCGCGCGATCCGCGGCCGGGTCGCGGAGCACGGCGGCGCGGAGAAGCTCGCGCCCGAGATCCCGCTGCCCGGGCTCGAGGACGCGCAAGTGCAGCTCGCGTTCCCGCTGCTCACGTGCGACCGGATGGTCGGCGTGCTCGCGGTCGAGAGCCGCGATCCGCTCGGCTTCGACGAATGGGACGAAGCATTCCTGCAGATCGTCGGCCACCAGATCGCGCTCGGCATCGACCGCATGCAGGCGATCGAGGGCGACACGGAGGCCGGCGTCGCGACGCGCACGAAGCGCGACGGCCAGCGTGCGAAGCGCGCGTCGTCGACCAGGAAGCGCAGCTTCGTCTATTACAGGAACGACGACTGCGTGTTCGTCGACGGCGAGTACCTGATCCGCAACGTACCCGGAAAGATCCTGTGGAAGATCCTGCGCCGGCGCGTCGACGAGGATCAGCTCGAGTTCACGAACCGCGAGCTGCGGCTGGACCCGACGCTGGGGCTGCCGCCCATCAAGGACAACCTCGAGAGCCGGCTCATCCTGCTCCGCAAGCGCCTCGCCGAGAAGTGCGCCGACGTGCGCATCGTGCCGGTGAAGCGCGGTCGCTTCGCGCTCGAGCTCGACTGCGACGTCGAGCTCGTCGAGAAGGATCAGGCGTAGCTACGGTCGCTCGTACGCGCCGATGTCGACGACCGGCGCCGGCCCCACACCCGTGTCCGGAACTCCAGGGTCGTCGACCCGACGAGGACCGAAGTCGAGATCGAACGGCACGAACTCGCTGGTCACCAGATCGGCGTCGAGGTCGAGAACGTCGAGCGGC
>CAZQHA010000665.1:0-2429 GCA_964592795.1 uncultured Planctomycetaceae bacterium
GCATGTGCATCGCCTGCCACGGCACGAACATCGGCCCCGTGCTCGGCATCGCGAAGGACTTCACCGACACGAATCAAACGGAGAAGCAGAAGAGCTGCGTGGGCTGTCACATGCAGATGCTCGAGCGCCCGATCGCGCGCGAGGACGGGAAGCCGCCGTACGCCGCGCGAGTCGGACGAAGCCACGCGCTCCAGACGCCGCGCGACCCGACGTTCCTACGCCGCGCGCTGCGCGTCTCCGTGCGCCGCGAGGGCGGCGCCGCGATCCTCGCGATCGCGAACGAGTGCGGCCACCGCGTCCCCGGGCTCGTCGAGCGCGAGATCGAGATCACCGCGGAGCTCCTCGACGCGTCCGGAGCCCCGGTCGTGAGCGGCAAGTCGCGCATCGACGTCCGCACTCCCCTCGCCGCCGACGGGCAGATGGAGATCGTGCTCGCGGGTCAAGGCGCGAAAGTGCGTTGGAAGGCGGTCCACCGAGCTCCGGGCTTCGATGGACCGGTGATCTTCGCGGACGAGGAGATCTCGCTCGGACCTTAGAATCCGCCCGGCGCGGCGTACCTCGATCCGAACCTCGAGATAGAGCGGTCGCCGGCTCCGGATGCTTTCGACCCTCGGACTGCTCGCCTGCGCGTCGTTCGCGCCCGCGCTCCCCGCGCTCGCGCCGCCCGCGAGCGCCGCCGCGGCGGTGTCGCAGCAAGGCGGCGACCCGCTCTTGCGGCTGCGCGTCTGGATGAAGCGCCAGCGAGAGGGCCGCGAGCGCTTCGACGACGGCTCGCTCGACGATCTGCGCCTTCTCATCGGGGACCTGCGCCTGGTGTGGGCGGTCGATCCCGCGCGCGGCGATCAAGTCGCCGATCACCTGCTCGACCTCCTGGGCATGACGCTGACCGCGTTCGACCCGGCCGCGCTCGACGTGCAGTCGAGCCCGCTGGCGCAGGTCCGCGACATCGCGACGGAGGCGCTCCAAGCGCACATGAGCGACGAGTTCGTCCATCGCCTCGCGCACCACACGCTCGCGCTCTCGCGATCGCAGCCCCTGCCGCGCCGCGTCGCGGCGGTGTCGCTGCTCGTCGGCAAGCATCATCCGGGCACGATGCTCGCGCTCTTCGGTTGCGCCCGCGAGAGCGAGCCCGAGCTCAAGCGCCTCGCGTTCGACGCGTTGCTGGGCTGGAACGACGACGCCGTCCACATGTTCCTGATCGAGCAGATGGGCGGGGCGTCGGCGGGGTACGGCCCGCTCGGCGCCGTCGCGGAGAAGCACTTCGGCGAAGTGACGCTCCTGCCCGAGAGCCGCGTCCGCGCGCGCCTCGCGGCCCTCGTGCGCGACCGCCTCGCGTCGGTCGACTGGCGCGAAGCGTCGCGCGCCGTGACCCTGTCCAAGGCGCTCGACAACGCCGCGGTCGTCCCGGCGCTGATCGAGGCGCTGTCCGCGTGGCTCGCGCGCGGCGCGAGCGGCGGACAGGCGCTGCGCGTGCAGTACGAGATCGTGCACGCGCTCGAAGCGCGCTCCGGGCGCGCGCTCGGCCTGCATCCCGACAACTGGCGCCTGTGGTGGGAAGCGGTGCGGCGCGGCGACGTGCGCGGCCAGCATCCGTACACGACCGGCGGCCAGGCGCGGCTGCACGCGACGTTCTTCGGGTTGCATCCGACCAGCGACCGGATCACGTTCGTGATCGACCGCTCGGGGAGCATGGCGACGCCGTTCAACGCCATCGCGACGCCGGCCGGACGAGCCGGCGCGACGCGCTGGCAGGAAGCGGTCAACCAGCTGATCGGCTTCGTCGAAGCGATCGGGGAGAAGAGCCGCTTCAACGTCGTGATCTTCCACGATTACGCCGAGGTGTGGCGGCCCAAGCTCGTCGCCGCGACCGCGGACAATCGCCGCAACGCGCGCGAGTGGCTCTCGAAGCGGCCGAGCGGCGGCACGCAGCTCCGCGCGGGCGTCGAGCGCGCGATGTTCGTGGGGCCGGACGGGAACGCCGACTTGTCGCAGCTCGAGGCCGACACCGTGATCGTGCTCTGCGACGGAGAGACCGCCGAAGGCGCCGCGTGGGTCGCGCCGTTCCTCGAGCGCGTGAACTCGCACGCACGCGTGATGTTCCACGGCGTGCAGATCGGCAGCCGCGGCGACGGCACGCTGGAGCAGCTCGCCGAGGGCAGCGGCGGGCAGTTCACCCGGAGCGACGGATAGCCGCAAGCCAGTGCGCCACAAAGACTTGAAGCCGCCGCACGCGGGCAGCTCCGCGGGCGTAATCGTCGCTCGGAGGTGACGCGCGGAACCGCTGCGCGCGACGCGATCGCGCGCTTCCTCGGTCGCGAGAGGACCGCTACACTCCTCCGCAAAATTTCGCGCGCGGCGCGATTTCGCGTGCCCCCAATCCGCGACCTTGGGGCCTCGATCCCGACCCGGTCATGCTCAAGAGCTACGCC
>CAZQHA010000666.1:0-2427 GCA_964592795.1 uncultured Planctomycetaceae bacterium
TCCGGATTGCGACGACGACGGCATCCCCGACGGCTGCGAGATCCTCGCGGGCGCGGCGGACAACTACGGCCTCAATCCGCCGCAGTGCACGGGCAACGGAATCCCCGACGAGTGCGAGCCGGCGAACGACTGCGACGACGACGGCATCCCGGATCCGTGCGAGATCGCGTCGGGTGCGCCCGACCTCTACGGCACGAACCCGAACACGTGCTCGCCGAACGGTGTTCCCGACTCGTGCGAGCCCGCGAACGATTGCGATGCCGACGGCACGCCGGACTTCTGCGAGATCGCCGGTGGAGCAGCGGACAACTACGGCCTCAATCCGCCGCAGTGCACGCCGAACGGAATCCCCGACTCGTGCGAGCCGGCTCCGGACTGCGACAGCGACGGCATTCCGAACGTCTGCGAGATCCTCGCCGGTGAGCCGGATCTCTACGGCCGCGGAGGCCAGGGTTGCTCTCCCGACGGCATTCCGGACGTCTGCCAGCCGGCGCCGGACTGCGACGACGACGGAATACCCGACCTGTGCGAGATCGCGGGCGGTGCTCCCGACTGCAACAACAACGGTGTTCCGGACGAGTGCGACATCCCGACCGAGGGCGATTGCGATCAGAACGGAGTGCCCGACAGCTGCGACATCGCCTCCGATCCGGGCGTGGACCTCGCGACCGGCGGGGAGAACCCGAGCTGCGTGCCGAACGGCGTCCCGGACTCGTGCGAGAACCTGCTCGACTGCAACGCCAACGGAGTTCCGGACGTCTGCGACATCGCCGGCAACCCGGACCTCGACCAGGACGAGAACGGCGCCATCGACGCGTGCGAATGCCAGATCATCAATCGCCGCGAGCCCGGAAGCCTCCTCATCTACCCCGAGTACGACAACCGCGCGTCGTACCTCTCCTTGCTCACGGTCACCAACGTGAACGCGAGCCAGTACGTGGACGTGCACTTCGTGTTCATCGAGAGCGAGAACTGCCTCGAGTTCGACTTCACGCGTCGGCTCACGGCGAAGGACACGCTCACGATGGTGACGAGCGCCGTGAACCCCGGTGGGGGACAGGGCTACGTGTACGCGTACGCCGTGGACAACTTCGGCCGTCCGATCGTGTTCAACTACCTGATCGGACAGTCGCTGACGCTCGAAGGCATCACGAGCTTCAGCTACGCGCTGAACACCGTGACGTTCCGCGGCATCGGTGACGGCGTGTTCGCCGACTGCGACGAGGACCCGCACCGCGACCTCGACGGGTGCGAGTACGATCCGGCGCCCGACAAGATCCTGATCCCGCGCTTCCTCGGCCAGAGCGCCACGGTGAGGAGCGAGCTGCTCCTGATCAACCTGACCGGCGGCGCGGCGTTCACGAACCTCTTGTTCTTCGAGATCTTCAACGACAACGAGGAGCTCTTCTCGGCGCAGCACGCGTTCCGATGCTGGAAGCGCGTGCCGCTGACGTCGATCTCGAACGCGTTCAACAACTCGTTCCTGCAGAACGCGACGAACGACCATCCGAACGAGATCCTGGGTCTGCCGGCGCAGGAGTCCGGATGGATCCGCATCGACGGCCAGCTCGCCACGTCGAGCGCGGCGTCGATCCCCGACCCCGCGTTCTACGCGGTGCTCGTCGAACGGCGTGAAAATCGAGCGGTGTCCAGCCTGCCGTTCGAGGACTGCACGCAGACGAACGGCTCGCTCCTGCCGGCGAGCGTGTTCGGCGACGAGTAACCGCCACTTCGCCACCGCGACGACGCGAGCTCGAGCGCTGCCCCGCTCGGGCTCGCGGCGTTTCACACGTGGTGCACCGGGCCGGACCGGCGCGCCGCGGCTTCGAGCGTGCGTCGCACGTACACCCGGACCATCTCGCGCCGCCACTCCGAGTCGCCCGGGATGTTGTCGACCGGATGGCACTGCTTGTGCGCTTGCTCCGCGACCTCGCGGGCGGCCTCTTCGAAGCGCGCGGAGCCCGCGTCGACTCCGGCGAGGATCTCCGCGACGCGCTTGATGCGCACGGGACGAGCTTGCAGCGCGGTCACCACGACGTCGGAGCCGTCGACCGCGCCGTTCGCGTCGACGTCGACCCGCACGGCGACGCCGAGCAACGGGAAGTCGATCGAGCCGCGCTCGCGCAGCTTGCCGTACGCGCCGCGGTGTCCGGGCGCGCTCGGAGGGACGTGCACGGCGACGAGGATCTCGCCCGGCTCGAGCCGCTTGTTCTCGATCCCGTCGGCGACCCAGAAGTCGTTGATCGGCACGATGCGCCGGCCCGCCGGACCCTCGATCTCGAGCGTCGCGGAGAGAGTCATCAACGCCGGCGCGCTGTCGTTGCTCGCGGCGGCGATGCACTTCGATCCGCCCGCGACGACGTGACACGCGGTCCCGCCCTTCTTGAGGCAGAAGCCGAGCGCCTGCCGCCAGAAGTAGGTCTGGTT
>CAZQHA010000667.1:0-2416 GCA_964592795.1 uncultured Planctomycetaceae bacterium
GTTCGGGATCCGCGGGCTCAGGTGGTGCAGGTGGTGGAAGCCGATGTTGCCCGAGAACCACTGCAGCACGCGGGGGAGCTCGTAGAACGAGCTTCCGCGCAACGCCGCGTCGCTGAAGTCCCAGTGCTCGGCGCGTTCCCAGTACGTGTGGTCGAACTGGTGCTGCACGTAGAAAAGCCACACGCCCGAGCCGCCCGCGACGACCAAGACGATCGACTGCAGGACGAGATACGGAACGACGCCGAAGAGCGCGCACATCCCGGCGGCGAGGCACAGCAAGAGCCCGTTCGACCACCACACCGCGCGCCGCTCCCGCGCGCCGGCCTTGGACGACGGGATCCGGTGCATCACCAAGACCAAGAAGAGCGGCGCGAGCACGAACAGCACGACGGGATTGCGCGAGAGCCGGTAGGCGAGCCGTTCCCAGCGCGAGGCCCCCAAGTACTCCTCCACGGTCATCGTCCAGATGTCGCCGACGCCGCGCCGGTCGAGGTCGCCGGACGTCGCGTGGTGGACGGCGTGCTGCCAGCGCCAGTGACGGAACGGCGCGAACGTGAGCAATCCCGCCGCGGAGCCGACGAAGGAATTCGCCCAGCGTGAAGAGAAGAACGATCCGTGGCCGCAATCGTGGAGGATGATGAACACGCGGATCAGGATTCCGCCGGCCAAGGCCGCGATCGGGAGCGCGATCCACCACGAGACGCTCCACGCGAAGTACATCAGGCCCCAGAGCGCGATGTAGGCCCCGAACGTGTTGACGAGCTGCCACGTCGCTCGCCAGACGTGTGAGCGCTGATACTGCGCGAGCACCGCTTGCCACCCGCCGGCTTCGTTCATCTGCCCGCGGGAGGGCGTGCTCGCGATTTCGATCATGCGAATCCGAATTTCACCCTACGGAGTTTCACGCCGTAGTCCATCTTCGCCGTAGCTACGAGCGCCCGCCACGGCCATGTGCCTCAAATGCTCGAGCGAGCTCGGCGGAGTCGAAATCGCACACAATCCGAACTTGCGCTTCTCTCGTCGCCGAACTGCCGATATCCTCTTGTAGATCCATATAACCCCGGTCGCGATCGACGCGACCTGCGGCGCGCCAGCAGAATCCCAATCGATTGCGCCGCTCAGCTTCTCGTGGTCAGCCCTGTTGCGACGGCCACGAACCCGCCGGGTGCGCGCAGAGCGCATCTCCAAGGCGACAAGGCCAACATCATTCCGACTTCCACGCTTCGCACCCCCGCTTCCCCTCTCACGTCTCTTCCCACGTCCTTCCGCGCCTTCGAGCTCGATCCGAATCTCCAGCAGGCCATCGTCGCCGCGGGATTCGCCGAGCCTCGCCCGATCCAATCGCTGACCTTGCCCGCCGCGCTCGCGGGCCGCGATGTCCTCGGCTTGTCGCAGACGGGTAGCGGCAAGACCGCGGCGTTCGCGCTGCCGATCCTGCAGCGCCTCGTCCAACGGCGCGGACAGCGTCCCCGCGCGTTGATCCTCGCGCCGACGCGCGAGCTCGCCGCTCAGATCGAAGAGCACGTTCGCGTGCTGGCCAGCCGCACGGGCATCGCCGTCGTCTCCGTGTTCGGCGGAGTCTCCATCCGCACGCAGATGGGAGCGCGACACGCGGGCGCCGACATCGTCGTCGCGTGCCCCGGACGCCTCCTCGACCTGTGGCAGCGCCGCTCGATCGATCTGCGGGGCATCGAGATGCTCGTCATCGACGAGGCCGACCACATGTTCGACCTCGGATTCCTCCCCGACCTGCGCAGGATCCTCGCGGCCCTGCCGCCGAAGCGTCAGAACTTCCTCTTCTCCGCCACGATGCCGCGCGAGATCCGCAAGCTCGCCGACCAAGTCCTGGTGAAACCGCACGTGGTCGAGCTCGCGAACTCACAGCCCGCGGCGACGATCGCGCACGCGCTGTGCCCGGCCGACGAGCGCAACAAGCTCGATCTCCTGCTGGCGCTCTTCGACCGTCCGGACTTCCGCTCAGCGATCGTGTTCGCGCGAACCAAGCGCCGCGCGAAGGTGCTGGCGGAGAAGCTCTCCCGCCTGGGCCACAGCGCGATCGCATTGCAGGGCAACATGTCGCAGCCACAGCGCGTGCGCGCGATGCGCGGCTTCACGAGCGGCGAGTTCCAGATCCTCGTCGCGACCGACGTGGCGGCGCGCGGCATCGACGTCGCGGGAATCTCCCACGTCGTCAACTACGACGTTCCCGCGGTGCCCCAGACGTACACGCACCGCATCGGCCGCACCGGCCGGTCCGAGGCCAGCGGTCAGGCGATCACCTTCGTGACGCCGGAGGACACCGCGGCGATCCGCGCGATCGAGCGCATGCTCGGACGGGCGATCGACCGCGATTCGACGCTGCGCGTGGCGGCGGCTGCCCGCCCCTCCTCCGCTGCGTCGACGCCCGCGTCAGGTC
>CAZQHA010000668.1:0-2414 GCA_964592795.1 uncultured Planctomycetaceae bacterium
GTGAAGAAGAGGAAAGCATCCCCCTTGACACGGTCCACTCATACTACGGCCAGGGAATCGACATTCCGGCGGAGAGGTTCGCGCCCGAGGGGTTGCACCAGCCCGCCGCCGCGTTGCGGTAGAAGAGCTGGTAGTACGACGTCGAAGCCGGAGCCTGCAGGGTCGCCGCCGAAACGGAGATCGTCTGCGCGCTGTTCGGGTACGTCCAGGTGCCCAGCGGCGCGCCGTTCGTGCCCGCGAAGTGTGATCCGAAGCGGATCAGCTGGCCGTCCGCGCAACGGATGCCGTCGCTCGACGCGACGCCATTGTTGTCGGTGGCGTTGCCCTTGAGGAGGAACGCGAACGCCGCCGTGCCTTTGCCGATCTTCGAGATGAACTTGACGGTGTCCGGCGACGTGTTGCCCCACGCCTTGAGGGTCGCGCCGTTGATGTCGAACGAGTTCGCGCATCCGTGCCCGGGCGCCGCGGGCGGCGACGGGACCGTGTCCGGCGCCGAGCACGGGCACGCGGTCGGCAGCGTGCCGTCGCCGAAGCAGTACATCGTCGAGCCCGTCGGCGGCTTCAGGATCTGGCCGCGCAGCTCGCCGTTCGGAAGCCCCGTCGTGTGGAGGTTGAGGTACGTGTTCCCCGCCAGCACCTGCGTCACTTCCGCGGCCGACAGGCTGCCGCCGCCGCTGAGCGTGCCCGACGTTCCGCCGGTCGTCAGGAGGTTGACCATGACGACGTTGTTCGCGCCGATCGGCGCCGGTCCGTGGATGTGCGCCAGGGTCGCGTTCGTCAGCAGGCCGCTGTAGGTCCCCGACGTGATCGTGATCGTCATCGCGACGTCGTCGAGGTCCAGCGTCACGCTGGCGATTCCGAGCGAATTCGTGGCCGGGATCTCCTCGACCCCGTTCATGAACGCAAACACCGTGTGGTTCGTTGCCGCCGCGGGCGCGACGACGAGGGCCGCGGCCGACGCGCGGAGCAGAGCGTTCCGGTGAAATGCAGCGAATCTCGAGATCATTGATCGACTCCTGATCGACAAGAGGAACGTGGGGAGCGTTGCGGTGCAGCGAGCGTGACGCAACCGTCGCCGGGAATTGTACCCGCGTTCGGAAAGGCCGCGCCGGCTGGGAATGCTTTAAACGGAAGGGATGGAAGTCCCGGCGCGAACAAGAGCGTCCGTCGCGAGCCAACGTGCCACTCCTTCCGACGCAAAAATACGATCGCCGCCGCGCGACCGGATTCCCCTTCGCACGCCGAGGATGGGGCCTGAAACGAACGCGAGGGCCCGCACCAGGCGAGCCCTCGCTGCGCAATCGCGCGGTGGACGTGCGATCGAAGCGCGCGGGCGGGAAGGCGACTCCGGATGGAGCCGCGTCTCGCGCGCGCCGTCGGCGAACGTCGCGGCCGCCGATCAGACCATCTGCTTGAGCGACTTCAGCGCGCGGATCTTGACCACGTTGCGCGCCGGCTTCGCCTTGAACATCACCTCTTCCTTCGTGAACGGGTTGATGCCCTTGCGAGCCTTGACGGCCGGCTTGCGGACGACGAGCACCTTCATGAGTCCGGCGACGTTGCAGATCCCGGGACCGGCCTTTCCGAGATCGGCGGCGAGCACTTTGCCCATCGCCTCGAACGCTTGCGCGACCTGCTTCTTGCTGAGGTCGGATTGCTCCGCGATCGTCGCGTAGAGCTCGCCCTTCGAGCGCGGCTTCTTCGCGGGCACGATCTTGGCCTTGGCCTTGGGGGCCGGTTTCGTGCGGGCGGCCGCGGCCCGCTTGTTGGACTTCTTCGCCATGGGGTTTCTCACTGGTTTTATTGGGGTTTCGAGGATTTTTCCTCGTCTAGAGGGCGGGTCTAGCAAACGCGCGGAGAGCGATCAACACGGAAACCGCTGATTTTCTCGGGAAATCCGAAGATTTCTGAGCGGCGTCTCCGTGCTCGCGACGCACGACCGCGCGCCGCGGTTCCTCGCGCACCCCTGTTTTTCCAGGGTTTTCGGGTCGGTCGAACGAACGCGCGGGAGCTTCGCGCGGCGCTCTGCTAGCATCCGCCGCCGCGCTTCATCGAGCGCGTTCCATGAGCCAGCGCACCCACTGTCCGACGTGCGGCGCGAAGATCGCGCGCCCCGACCTCTCGATCTGCTCGTACTGTCTCACCCCCCTGTCGCTCGGCGGCGAGCGCAAACCGCGCGACAGCGCGACGTCGCAACGCCTCGCCAAGATGCGGGATCACCCTGAGTTCAAAGCGGCGGAGGCCTGGGATCCGCCGGAAGGAGCGGAATACCGCCGCGCCGCTCGGAACCAGACTCTGGGGATCGTCGCCTTGGTGCTCGGCGGAGCTTCCGCCGTATACGCCGCGCTCTCGCGCGCGGAGCCGACGCTGACGTCGGCTCCTGGGATCGTCGCCGTCGTGCTCGTGCTGTGCGG
>CAZQHA010000669.1:0-2414 GCA_964592795.1 uncultured Planctomycetaceae bacterium
CCTCTCGCGTTGAGTTCGGGGTGGAGAGGCGCGGCGCCGGGCCTGCTAGACTGCGTCGTATGTTCGGGCTCGGTCGGTCCACCGCGGAGAGCGCCTCGTCGTCGGCCCGCGCGCCGCGTTCGTGGAGGCTCCGCGACCGCTGGCGCGCGCTGGTCGAGCACGACCTGTGGATCGATCGCGACCTGACGGCGATGCGCTCGCTCTGGCGGTCGATCGCCCGCGTCCTCGTCCTGTCGGCGCGCGGGTTCCACTTCGACCAGTGCACGCTGCGCGCGCGCGCGCTGACGTACATCACGGTGCTCTCGCTCGTCCCGCTGCTCGCGTTCTCGTTCTCGGTGACGAAGGGCTTCGGGCTGCACGAGAAGTTCATCGAGGCGAGCGTCAACCCGTTCCTCGACCGCACGTTCGGCCCGCTGTCGACGGAGGGCCCGGTCGCGTTCCAGAGCGAGAGCGCGCACGGCGTCCGGGCCGCGATCGCGCAAGTGCTCGACTTCGTCCACAAGACCGACGTGGCCGGGCTGGGCGCGTTCGGCGTCCTGTTCCTCGCCTACGCCGTCATCAACCTGCTGAGCACGATCGAGCGCTCGTTCAACGTGATCTGGAGCGCGCCGCGCGAGCGCTCGCTCATGCGCAAGATCACGGACTACCTCGCGATGACGCTGGTCACGCCGCTCTTCGTCATCACGGCGACCGCGCTGACGACGGCCGCGCAGGCGAGCGCGATGGACACCGCGGTCGGCCGGCAGCTGGGCCTCGACCTCTTCATCCAGTGGGTCCTCGCGTCCGCGCCGGTGCTGGGGCTGTGGGGCGCGTTCACGTTCCTGTACCTCGCGCTCCCGAACGCCCGCACGCGCTTCTCCTCGGCGATGGTCGCGGGGCTCGTCGCCGCGCTGGTGTGGCAGCTGACGCTCGTCCTGCACGTGCGCTTCCAGATCGGGCTCGCGCGCTACAACGCGATCTACTCGACGTTCGCCGCGATCCCGATCTTCCTCGTGTGGGTGCAGATCTCGTGGGTCATCGTGCTGTACGGCGCCGAGCTGTGCGTCGCCCTGCAGTACGGCTTGCGGCGCGCTCAAGCGCTCGATCGCGCGACCACGTATCAGGAGACCCGCGAAGAGATCGCGCTCTCCGCCGCGACGCGCATCACCGCGAGCTTTCTCTCGGGCGGGGAGACGTGGACGAGCGACCGGCTCGCGCGGGAGATCTCCGTGCCGCTCGCGTGGCTCGACGGGACGCTCTCCGCGCTCGTCGCGCACCGCGTGCTCTCGATCGCGGCCAGCGCGGACGGCAAGAAGATCTACCTCCCGGCCCGCGATCCAGATCAGATCCGGATCGTCGACGTGCTCGACGCGACGCGGAAGACGCCCGAGGGCCAGCGCGTGCGCGACGAGCGCAGCCCCGACCCCGAGGTCTCCGAGGTCATCGGCGGGCTCGACCGCGCGGCGCGCGAGTCGGAGCACAACCGGACGCTGAAGCAGCTCGGCGAGGACTTCCTCGCCGCCGGTACTCCGCCGCGTGCCGCGCGCGCCTAGCGCGTGCCGCCCGAGTTCTTCGGCAAGCGCTCGTCCATGTCGGCGACGAGGTAGATCATCGCCGCCATCCAGGCGGCGCCGAGCTCGAGCTCGCGCGGGTGCACCGCCTCGAGCGTGTCGCGCTCGCAGTGGTGGAAGTCGAAGTAGCGCTGAGCGTCGGGCAGGTACTCCATCACGATCACGCCCTCGCGCTCGAGCGGGCTGATGTCCGCGCCGCCGCCGCCTTGCACGAGCGTCGCCGGGCCGCCCGCGTGCAAGAGGTCGGTGATGCCGCGCAGGATCTCGAACGCGCGCGGGTTGGCGTTGGTCGCGAAGCCGCGCGGCGTGAAACCGCCGCGGTCGGACTCGATCGCGAGCACGTGCTTGTCGACTTCGGCCTTGTGCGCGTCGCGGTACGCGCGGCCGCCGCGCAAGCCGTTCTCCTCGTTCATGAAGAGCACCGCGCGCAGCGTCCGCTTCGGGCGCAGACCCAGTGTGCGGACGAGGCGCAGCGCCTCGATCGATTGCACCGTGCCCGCGCCGTCGTCGTGAGCGCCTTGGCCGACGTCCCACGCGTCGAGGTGACCGCCGACGAGCACGATCTCGTCGGGGTAGGTCGAGCCGCGGATCTCGCCGATGACGTTGTGGGAGGGCGCGTCGGCGAGAGTCTCGCAATCCAGACCCAACGCGAGGCGCACCGTCCGCCCGGACTCGACGAGCGCCGCCAAGCGCTCCGCGCCGGCGGTGCTGATCGCCGCCGCGGGCACCTTCGTGACGCCCTCCGCGTACCGCATCGCGCCCGTGTGCGGATGCTCGTCGATCCGCGTCGTCATCGAGCGCACGAGCGCGGCGACCGCTCCGGCCTTCGCGGCCTCGATCGCGCCTTCGACGCGCTGGTTCACC
>CAZQHA010000670.1:0-2398 GCA_964592795.1 uncultured Planctomycetaceae bacterium
TCAGGTCGGGCGTGCCCTCGCGGTCGTGGCCGAACTTGCTGTCGAATCCGAGCACGAGCCGGCGCGCGCCCAGCGCTGCCGCGAGGACCTCGCGCGCGAACTCGCGCGCGTCGACGCGGCGCAGCTCCTCGTCGAACGTCAGCGCGAGCGTGTGCTCGACGCCAGCGCGGCGGAACAGCTCGAGTCGATGCTCGAGGCTCGTCAGCGTGCGCGGCGCACGTCCCAGGAGCACGGCCTTGGGGTGATCGCGGAACGTGACGACCGTCGACTGCGCTCCGATCTCGCGCGCGTTCGCCGCGTTGCGCGCCAGGATCGCCTGGTGGCCGAGATGCACGCCGTCGAACACGCCGACGCTGACGACCGATCCGCGGGACGGCGGCGGGGGGAGGCCGCTGCGCTCGTAGGTGACGATCAAGGATTGCGCGCGGGGACGCGCTGCGAGTTCCGTTTGAACTTCGCGACGAGCTCCTCGAGCGCGGCCTTGTTCGCCAGCTTGTCGGCGGGCGACATCCGATCGACGAGCAGCACGCCTTCGAGGTGGTCGTACTCGTGCTGGATGATGCGGCTCACGAAACCCGTGTACGTCTGTTCGATGGCTTTGCCGGTCACGTCGAACGCCTTGACCGAGCACGCGTCGGGCCGGCGGATCTCGGCATAGATCCCCGGGAATGACAGACAGCCTTCGTCGTGCAAGGTGATCGGGCCGAACCGATCGGTGATCGTCGGGTTGACGAGGACGAGGTTGTCCTTCTCATCGCCGGTGGAATTGAGGACGAGGATCCGCTTCTTGAGCCCGACCTGCGGGGCGGCGAGGCCGACGCCGTTGCTGGCGAACATCCGCGCGAACATAGCGTCGACGATGCGGCGGAGCTCCGCGTCGAACGCCTCGACCGGCTCCGACTCCTTGCGGAGCAAGGGATCGGGGTAGAGGGTCAGGCTGAACTCGAGTTCCGCGCTCATCGCTTGGAATTGTAGTTTAGCCCGGCCGATCCTCCGAGTGACGTCCGAGCGTCTCGTTGACGCTTCGACGCGTCGCACCTATCCTCCCCGCCCCCCGAAAACCGGGGGAACGAGCGCTCGGTCCGCACCCAACGGCAGTTTCGCGGGTATGGCCTGGCACGCGCGGCCGACTCGGTGGACTACTCGAAGCAAATCCAAAAGGCGGAGGAGGCGGTGCGCCGCCGCAACTACGACTTCGCCGTCGAGCTCTACCAGTCGATCCTCGAGATCGATCCCGATCAGGGCGAGGCCCGCGCGGGGCTGCGCCAAGCGCTGCGGCAGCGCTCGGACGCGAAGAAGGGGAGCTCGCTCTTTCGCGCGATCGGCGGAGCGGCCCCGCTGGCGATGGCCAAGGCGATGCGCAAGGCCGGCAAGCACGACGCGTGCGTCAAGGCGCTGGAGACGTACCTCGCGCTACAGCCGCTCGACGAGGAAGCGAACCTGATGCTCGGTCTCGCGCTCGAGGACGCGGGGCACTTCAAGTCGGCGCGCGCGGTGTACGAATTCCTGGCCCAGATCGCGCCGAAGAATCCCGACGGGCTCAAGCGCGCCGGCGCGATGACGTACCGCCTCGGCGACCACGTCAAGGCGCTCGAATACTACGAGCGCGCGCTGCAAGCCGATCCGCGCGATCAGGAGGCGATCAAGGCGCGCAAGGACCTCGCCGCCGAGCAAGCGCTGCAGCAGCGCGCGGCCGATCACGTGCAGCACAGCCGCGATCAGATCAAGGACAAGGCGCAGGCGCAGGCTCTCGAGCGCGCGCAGCGCTCGCACCTCTCGGACGACGATCTGCGCGCCGAGCTCGCCGGTCTCGAGTCGCGCTACGCCGATTCGCCCGGGCCCGATCTGATGATCCGCATGGCGGAGATCCACGAGAAGCTGAAGGACCCCGAGTCGGCGCTGGAGTGGGTCGAGCGCGCCTGGAGCTACCGCAAGGACTCCTTCGAGCTGTGCTGCCTGGCCGGCGACCTGCGCGCGAAGATCCACAAGAAGTCGATCTCGCGCGCGAGCAAGGCCGGCGACGAGGCGCTGGCGACCAAGCTCGAGGAGGAGCTCGTGGCGCTCGAGATCGAGGACTGGCGGCGCCGCGTCGACTTGCGGCCGGGCGATCCGGCGCTGCGGCTCCAGCTCGGCCGCCGGCTCATGCGCAACCGCGACTTCGACCGCGCTCTGGCCGAGCTGCAGAAGGCGATCGCCGATCCGCGCAGCCGCCGCGAAGCGCAGTTCGCGATGGCGCAATGCTTCCACGGGAAGGGCTTCGTCGATCTGGCGCGCAAGGAGTACCTGCACGCGCTCGAAGGCCACCCGAGCGTGGACGAACGCGCGAAAGAGATCCTGTACAATCTCGGCGCGCTCGCGGAGACCGAAGGCAACGCGACCGACGCGCGCGCTCACTACG
>CAZQHA010000671.1:0-2397 GCA_964592795.1 uncultured Planctomycetaceae bacterium
GGAGAGCGGCCTGGGCCTCCTCTTCATCACGCACGATCTCTCGCGCATCGCGGCCCGCGCGACGCGCGTCGCGGTCATGTACGGCGGGCGCGTCGTCGAGGAGGCGCGCGCGCGCGATCTGCTCGAGCGGCCGAGCCATCCGTACACGATCGGCCTCTTGCGATCCTTGCCGAAGTGGACGCCGCCCGGCGAGCGCCTGCGCCCGATTCCCGGGCGCGTCCCGAGCGCGGCCGCGTGGCCGAGCGGCTGCCGCTTCCGCACGCGCTGTCCGATCGCGCGCGCGGAGTGCGCGTCGATCGCGCCGCCGCTCGCGCCCGTCGACGGCGCGGCGAGCGAGCACAGGACCGCGTGTCTTTTCCCGTCGGAGGCGCGCGCGCTGTGAAGGCACCGCTGCTCGAGGTCCACGATCTCTCGAAGCGCTACGTGCTGCGCTCGGGCTTCCTCGGCCGCGTGCGCGGAACCGTGAGCGCGGTCGAGCGCGTGTCGTTCTCGGTCGGCGCGGGCGAGACGCTCGCGCTCGTCGGCGAGTCCGGCAGCGGCAAGACGACCACCGGACGCGCGCTCCTGCGGCTCGTCGAGCCGGATGCGGGTCGCGCGATGTATCGGCCCGCGGGCGCCGGCGATCCGGTCGACCTGTTCGCGCTGTCCGCCCGGGACATGCGCGCTCTCCGCAGAGAGCTGACGATCGTCTTCCAGGATCCGACGGGCAGCCTGAACCCGCGCCGCACCGCGTTCGAGACGCTGCGCGAGGTGTTCGCGGTGCACCGGATCGCCCGCGGCCGCGAGCTCGAGGATCGCGTCGTCGGTCTCTTCCAGAAGGTGGGCCTGGGCTCGGAGCTCTGGCACCGTTATCCGCACCAGCTCTCGGGCGGCGAGCGCCAGCGGCTCGGGATCGCGCGCGCGCTCGCGACCGCGCCGCGCCTCGTGGTGTGCGACGAGGCCGTGTCGTCGCTCGACGTGTCGATCCAGGCGCAGATCCTGAATCTGTTCTCGGATCTCCAATCCGAGCTGGGTCTCGCCTACTTGTTCATCGCGCACGATCTCTCGGTCGTGCGCTACCTCGCGCACCGCGTCGCGGTGATGCACGAGGGGCGCATCGTCGAGACCGGTCCGACGGCTCAGGTATTCGACGAGCCGCAGCACGAGTACACGCGCGCGCTGCTCGCGGCCGCGGTGTGAAATACGGCGTCAGACACTTTTTTTCTCGCGTTCCCGGCGAGTCGCTGCAGAGCGCGCGATTCCGCCGAGAACGTGAGAAAAAAAGTGTCTGACGCCGTATTTCACACCGGCACGTCGTAGCGCTCGCGCAGGATCGCTCGGAGCTCGCCGAAGTTCGCGACGACGTGATCGGGCCGGATCTCCGCCGGCAGCGTGTGGCGCGCCGCGCGCTTGGCCCACACGGTGATCATGCCGATCGAGCGCGGCGGCGCGACGTCGTGCTCGGGCGAGTCGCCGACGTACATCACCTCGTGCGGCTGGAGGCCCAGGTCGCGCAGCGCGGTGAGGTACAGCTTGGGATTGGGCTTGCTGATCCCGATCTGGTCCGAGATGAACACCGCGCGCGGATCGAGGTAGGGGACGAGCCCCAATCGAACGAGCTTCTCCGCCTGCTTGACGGTCCACCCGTGCGTGACGACGCCGATGCGCATCCCGGCCTTCTTGAGAGCGGCGAACAGCGGATAGACGTCGTCGAACGGCTTGAGCTCGCGGAACTTCGTGTCGTGGTACGCCGCGACGCCGGCGGCGACGATGAGAGCCGGATTCACGCGCGCCAACGCGCTGGGCCGCAGCCGCTGCAGCAGCTTGTCGAAGTGGTGCTCGTAGTTGGACGAGAACTCCGACAGCACTTCGTCGAGCTCCTTGAGTACGACATCCTCCGGCACATCGAGGCCCGCGTCGATCATAGCCCGCACGGCATTACCGCGAGCGAGCCGCGCGAACTCCGTGGTGGAGAACAGCGTGTCGTCGATGTCGAACAGGACGGCCTTCAACAAGGTCACACCCAGATTCTGATTCTCTCCATCCACACAAGCAAAGCCCGAGCCCCATCGACACGGTGCAGGTCTTCCCTAAACGTCATCACTGCGAAGGCCCGCCGCGGGCCTTCGCAGTGATGACGCGGGCGGCCGTTCCTCGGCCGCCCTGGAAGCGTCCCGGGTACGCATCGCCTTGCCGTTGCGACTCGCAACGCCAGCAGCGTTCAGGTGGCCGTTGCGTCACGGCGTGCTGAACGCGTTCACCGGACGGGACGCTACGGCGCCAAGGCGATACCGCTCGCCAACGGCGGCTGATTTCGCGGCGCAGACGCCGCGAGCGTCGGGACGGGGAAGGCCCCCCGCGGGGCGTCAACGTGGCGACGGGGATTAGAAAAACCCACGTGTAAGCGTGCGACAGCGG
>CAZQHA010000672.1:0-2389 GCA_964592795.1 uncultured Planctomycetaceae bacterium
GGTGCAGCGCGCGACCGAGCTCGCGCGCGAAGTGCTTCATCGTGACCGGCTCCGGCGCCGTGCCGTTGTAGATGCCGCTCCGCTGCGAGTCCTCGACGAGCCGCGCGTACAGAGCCACCAAGTCGTCGATGTGGATCCACGACATCCACTGCTCGCCGCTCCCGAGCGCGCCGCCGAGGCCGAGCTTGAAGAGCGGCAGCATCTTCGCGAGCGCGCCGCCGCCGCGGCCGAGCACGACTCCCGTGCGCACGATGCACGTGCGCACGCCGGACTCGGCGGCGACGTCCGTCGCGGCCTCCCAATCGGCGCACAGGTCGGCGAGGAATCCCGCGCCGCGCGGCGATCGCTCGTCGAGCGGCGTGTCGTCGCTCGCGCCGTAGTAACCGACCGCGGACGTCGACACGAACGCCGAGCTCCCGCGCGCGGCCGCGAGCGCCGCGAGCTTGCGCGTCGGGTCGTACCGGCTCGACCACAGGAGCTGCTTCTGCTTCGCGGTCCAGCGCTTCGCGGAGAGGTTCTCGCCGGCGAGGTGCACGATCGCGTCGGACTCGCGCACACCCCGCTCGAGGCTCGCGTCCGACCAGTCGTACGCGGCGCCCCTGCGGCGGCTCACGACGAGCACGGTGTGGCCGCGACGCTCGAGCTGCGGGCCGAGTCTGGATCCCACGAACCCTGTCCCGCCCGTGAGCAAGACTTTCATTTCTTGGCCCTCTTGCCGCGCCGTTTGTGGGCCGTCGCCACGAGCAGCTTGAGGCCCAGGCTCGGCACCATGCCGCCCTTGATGAACGATTCGGCCATCGAGTCCGCGAGACCGACGAGCGCCTCGATCGACTGGAGACGCTCGCGGAACACCTTGGCGTCCGCCGATCGATCCGACTCGAGCTTCGGGATCCACTCGCGCAAGTGAGCCAGGATCGGATCCCACTCGCGCCGCTTGCGCGCGAGCACGATGCTGCGCACCGCCTTCTCGAGATCGGTCTCGGGGCGATAGGAGATCTGCCGCGTGCCCGCGCCCCGCTCGACGTGGATCAAGCCCCAGTCGCGCAGCTCACGGCACGCCATGCTGACCGCGCCGCGCGACATCGAGAGACCTGCGACGATCTCGTCGGCGGTCGCGCTCTCCGACTGCGAGAGGAGCCAACCGAAGACGCGCGCGGTCGCGGGCGACACGCCCCAGAACGCGCCCAGGCTCCCCCACAGCTGGACGAACTCGGCCCGCACCGTCGGCGTCGCGCTCATGCCTTCCGAGCGTACCGGCACGAGCCTGAACTTTCAATAGTTTCTGAAAGTTCAGGACTTCAAGGCTCGCGCACGCGACGGCGCACCGCGGCCTCGTCGACGTCGCCGGAGTCCCACAAGGCGCGCCCCTCCATCCCGCCCGCCACCGTCAGCACTTCACCGGACACGTGACGCGAAGCGACCGGCGACGCGAGGAAGAGCGCCGCGCGGGCGATGTCCTTCGCGCGCGCGAGCTGCCGCAGCGGCATCGTGCGCACGACCTTCGCGACGACGCCCGGCTCTTCCAGCGCGGGGCGCGCCATGTGCGTGATCGTCCAGCCGGGCTCGATCATGTTGACGCGCGCGAAGGGATCGAGCTCGACGATCTCGTTCTTCAAAGTCCGCAGGAGGCCGTACAGGCCGGCCTTCCCCGCGGAGTACTCGGCGTGTCCCTTCTCGCCGAACTTGCCGGCCGTCGAGCCGATGAAGGCGAGGCTCGCTCCCACTCCGTCGCGTGGGCCGCTGCGCGCGAGCGCTCCCATGAAGGCGCGCGCGGTCCAGATCGATCCGAAGAGGTTCGTGTCGATCGCGCGGCGGATGCGCGCCTCGCTGGCTTGATGGAGCAGCGCGAACTCGGGCGTCCATTGTCCCGCGTTCGCGATGCACGCGTCGACGCGCCCGAAGTGCGCGCGGGCGCGCTCCATCGCGAGCTCCATCGAGTCGAGGTGCGTGACGTCCGCGTGCAGCGCGAGCGCGCGATCGCGCCATGGCTGATCCGCGAGCCAGCGCTCGAGCTCGTCGAAGCGTTGATTGCCGGTGATCGCGAGCGACGCGCCCTCTCCGGCGAAGGCCTCCGTCAACGCGCGACCGATTCCGCCCGACGCCCCCGTGATGAAGACGGCGCTGCCCGCGAGCCCCAGGTCCATGCGCGGAACGTTAGCCGCGCGGCTCGTCTGCCGCCAGGAGATCGACCCGCGCGCTGTACATCACGTTCCCGTCGCCGAGATCGCTGAGCGCCCCGCTCGTCAGCGCGTTCAATCCGACGCCCTCCGCGACGTCGCGCGCGCGCGGGAGCCCGTCGACGCGCACGAGGCCGCGCGGCATCCGGCGCGAGTGGACGACCGGCAGCGTGATCGAGCCCCGCGCGTTGGTGATCCGCGCGCGCGCGCCG
>CAZQHA010000673.1:0-2387 GCA_964592795.1 uncultured Planctomycetaceae bacterium
CGTAGTCGAAATCGCGCGCGAAGTAGCGCTGGATCTCGCGGTTCTTCGGGAACCAGCGCTCGAGCGGCGTGCCGACCCACAACGGGGTCGAGAGCGTCGGGAAGCGCATGTGGCTGCGCTGTACCGTCCCGTCGGGGTGCACGAGCTGCGGCGCGGCCGCGCCGTAGCGCAGGTTCTGCTCGAGGAACGAGAGCATCATCTTCACGGCGTTGCCGTGCACGACCGTGTCGGTCGAGAGGAACAGGACGTACGCGCCGCGCGCGGCCTCGACGCCCTGATTCGTCGCGTGCGCGAAGCCCATGTTGCGCGCGTTGCGGATCAACCGGACGTGTTGGAACTGCTCCGCGACGAGCTTCGCGGAACCGTCGTGGCTGCCGTTGTCGACGACGATCACCTCCGAGCTGTGCGGGAGGTTCAGCTTGAGCGACTCCAGGCAATTGCGCAGGAGCTCGCGCGTGTTCCACGACGGGATCACCACCGAGACCATGGTCATCGCGTGCCTCCCATCTCCGTGTAGAGACGTTGCATCAACCGATCGACCTCGTGGTCGCGCGCGACGATCGCGCGCAAGCGCTCGCCGAGCGCGGCGCGCTCCGACGACGGTCGCTGGAGAATCTTTTCCACCTTGTCCGCGAGGGCCGCGGCATTGCGCGGCTCGAAATGGAAGTCGTTCGCCGCGGCGCCGAACTCCGCTAGGAGCGGCGGGATCGCTTCGTTGCACGACACGACGGGTCGCGACGACGCCCAGCCCTCGAGCACGACCTTGTCGAGACTGCCGGTCGAGCTCGAGTTGACGACGACGCTGGAGCGCGAGTACCAGCTCGCGATGTCGCGGTACGGAACCTCTCCGGCGAGGTGGACCCGCGCCCCCACTCCACCGACCTCGATCGCCTCCTCTATCGCTCGCATGTAGCCCTCGTCCTGCGCTGTGAGACCGCTCCCCACGAGATCGAGGTAGACGTCGTGCCCGCGCGCGACCAGGATCGACAGCGCGGAAAGGACCGTGATCGGATCCTTTGCCTTGGTCAACCGCCCGACTGCCAACAGGCGATTGGGTACTGCCGGTCCCCCTCCCCGATTCTCGAAGTGGTGAAGGTCAATGCCGTGACCCGTCACCACTCGCTTGTCCGTATCGATCCGTAGCGACTCGGAACTGGCGGTGAAAACCTTCTCGACGCGAGAAATTGCACGGCGCAAACGTGAGTCGACGCCGGCGTGCGTGTACCAGAGATAAAGCCGCGCGTTCGCGCGCTTTGCGGGACCCGACGCGAGGAGCGCGTAGCGCGGCACCATGTGCGCGAGCACCGCGTCGAAGCCGTCCTTTCCGAACGCCTCGGAAAGGATCGCGCGGTAGCGCAGCCAGCGGGTGATCGTTCCCTTCCGGCCGACGACGCGCACGTCGACGTTCGACGGCAGCGTGCTCGTGTTCCCGGCCTCGAGCGCGACGATCCGCACGCGCTCGCAGCGCGCGGCGAGGCCTTCGATCCAACGCGGCACGAAGCCCAGCACGGCGTCGTCCGCGTCGATGACCTGCGTCAGGAAGAGGAGCTTCACGGCCGGCCGCTCGCGCCCGCGAGCGCGTGGAGACCTTCGGCGTACGTCCGGATCGTCTTCGAGTACTCGAAGCGCTGCGCGGCCGCGTGCGCCGCCCGCCCCATCGCGCGCCGCCGCGGCTCGTCGGACAGGAGCTCCCCGAGCGCGCCCGCGAGACTCTCGGCGTCGAACCCGCAGAGCTGCCCCTTGTCCCCCGCCTCGAGCAGCTCGCGCATCACGCCCACCGGCGTGCTCACGACCGGCGTTCCGCAGGCCATCGCCTCGACGGTGAAACGCGGCCCGCCTTCGCACGTCGACGCGCAGACGCAGACGCGGCTCTTCTGGTAGATGCGCGCGAGATCCGACGGCGACTCGACCCACTCGATGAACCGCGCGCCTTGACCCAAGGCCTTCGCGCGCGCGCGCGTCGCAGCGAGGAGCGGTCCCTTGCCGACGAAGAGCGCCCGTGCGGGCGTTCCGCGCGCCGCGAGCCGCTCGAGCGCGTCGACGATTCGGTCGAGCCCCTTGTTCGCCACCATGCGGCCGACGAACACGACGTCCTGCTCGAACTCGCCCGCGTCGCTCGGCGGATGGAACACGTCGAGGTCGATGTAAAGCGAGGGCAGCACGACGATCTTCTCGCGCGGGACGCCCCAGCGCTCGAGCAGCGGCGGCATCTCGCCCGCGTTCACGACGCGGAACGCGATCGCGCGCGAGCGCGCCCAGCGCACGTAGGCCTTGGCGACGCGCTTGTCGAAGCGCTCGCGCCAATCCGCCGCGACCGGATGTCCGGGGATGTGGTGCAGCTCCGACAGGTACGGGACGCCGCTCTCGCGCGAGAGCCTCGGCGAAGC
>CAZQHA010000674.1:0-2383 GCA_964592795.1 uncultured Planctomycetaceae bacterium
CGAGAAAAAAAGTGTCTGACGCCGTACTAGCCGACCGTCAGCTCCAAGGGATCCGCTTCGCGAGGACGCTCTTCGGGCCGACGACGACCGGCGTCTGCTCGTACTCGAGGGTCGCGAGCGTCCGGCCGACTTCGCGCACGAGCGAGTTGAAGCTCATCAGCGGCTTCTTGGCGGCGCGCCGCTCGCGGACCAGCCGGACGAGCGACCACGTGAACGCGCCCTGGGAGATCACGCCGTGGCGGTACTCGTAGGCGAGCTGGTCTTCCTGGCACGCCTCGAGGATCACCGGCAGGTACGGGCCGAAGTGGTCGAGCTCCTTGCGCACGCGGTTGTACCGGGGATCGGGGAGCGTTCGGAGCGCGACGCCGCGGCCGAAGCGGCGCTTCGATCCCGACTTGCCCGTGTACTGGACGCGGTAGGCGCGCCCGCGGATGTCCTTCTTCTGGAGCTTCAGCTCGCGCGGCACCCACATCTGGTAGTCCGGCGCCCAGCGCAGCGCGCGGTGGCGGACGTCGTCCGGCGGCGTGAGGCCGCGGACCCTCGCGCCGCCCTCGCGCGTCATCCCGCCCGAGTGGCAGCAGTCGAGCACGGCCGCGAAGCGCGACTCGTAGGGGAGCTGGCTGTACAGCTCGGAGAACTGGTCGTCGGTGACCGCGCGCTCCTTCGACCAGTCGAAGTCCCACGGCACGAGGCACTCGTCGAGGCGATCGACCTTGTCGTCGGGACCGTAGGCGGGGATCTGAGCGCCGTGGCCGCTGTAGTAGAAGAAGCGCTCGGCGCCGTCGGACGTGCCTTCGAGCAGCCACTCGAGCCGCTCGAGGATCCCGCGCGCGGTCGCCCGGCCGTCGAGCACGACGCGGATGTCGTCGGCGTCGTAGCCGTTCTCCTGGAGCAGCGCGCTCATCAGGAAGACGTCGTTGACGCAGCCCTCCAACCGGTCCTTGGGGTCCGGGTAGTCGTTGATCCCGACGAGCAGCGCGCGCCGCCGCGGCTTCTTCTCGAGGGTCGCGACCGCCTTGTCGGCGCGGGTGAGCGCGTGGATGCGCTGGCGGTCGACCGGCGCGAGCCCCTTGGCGCGGACGGCCGCGACGATCTCGCGCCAGACGCGGTTCACGGTGTTCGCGTGGCCGAGGTACTGGAGCGCGTCGTGGTCGGCCATGCCGGCGACGTCGAAGTCGGTCTGCACCTGGGCGAACGTCGGCACGTCGACGCGGATCTTCGCCGTGAACACGTCGTCGTGGCGGTTGTAGAGGTGGTACCAGTGGCGCGCGCCGAGCGCCTGGATGCGCCCGCCGAACGTGCTCCGCACGAACGGGTTGCCGATCTGCGAGCCGAAGGACACGAACACGCGGTCCTTGACCTCGCGCGCGCCGGGATCGCGCACGAACGTGTCGTAGGCGACGAGCGAGCCCAGGCTGTGCGCGAGCACGAGGTCGGGCGCGTGCTGGCGCATGCCGGCGATCAGACGCTCGCGCGTCCGGCGGCGCAGCGTCTCGTTCTCGGCCCACTGGCAGACCATGCCCGCGGTCCAACGGACGTTCTCGGAGAGGTCGCCGAGACCGCGCGCCGGCGGCGCGAGCTCCTTCCCGCGGCGGAAGAAGTCGCCGATGCCGTGCCAGATGCCGCTGCCGATGAGCTTCGCGACGGCCTCTGCGGCGCGGAGCGGGTTGAGCGGCGCCTTGTCGAAGAGGTCGTCGTACGCGAGGAACTGCACGTCGATCTCGGAGGTGGGCGACCACGCCGAGACGCCGTCGCGGATGGCGTCACGCCAGTCCTCCTGCCAGCGCAGATCGCGTTCTTGGCCTCCGATGCCGTGGACACACAGGACGGTGAGCGGGCGAGCAGGCATGAGCACCTCCGATCAACTGACTGGGTTTCGTGTGGAGCCGCGGCGGACCCGCCCTCGGCGGGCGGCGCGACCCCGATCCGGTCCCCTCCGAGGCGCACGGGAAGGGTGCGCCCGGGATTCCACACCGAACCCACGCAGTACAGAAAGGCGAATTCGCGTCGTCAACGCATTCGGCGCTTCACGCCGAGACGAACGAGGCCGAGCTGGATCCACTCCAGCCCGGCCTCACGCGAATCGCGTCAGCTCAGAAACCCGACGCGTCCCCCTACTTCATGTCACGGCGTCCAGCCGATGGCGAGCGCGTTCGACGTGTTCAGCGTCGCAGGCGTGCAGAAGTTGACCGCGTTGCGGTAGGCGGTCTGGTAGTAGAGCGTCTGCGGAACAGCGCTCAGACCGGCCACTCCCGCGATACCCGCGAGCGTGTTCGATCCGCCCATCGTCGTGATCCGGCCGAGGCGCACGAGGTCTCCGTCGATGCAGAGGATGCCGTCGTACGCGGGCGTGACGACTCCCAGGCCACCGTTCGCGACGGCC